>CAYYBR010000421.1:0-2537 GCA_964470035.1 uncultured Saprospiraceae bacterium | reverse complement strand
GTCAATAATGCTAGAAATGACTGTACCCCATATTTTTTAACTGCTGAACACTGTGGTATAAGGACGAATAATGATCAAAGTATAGTTGTCTATTGGAATTTTCAGAATACAAGATGCCGACAACCAAGCTCAGCAGACAGTGGCGGACCAGGAAACGGAAGATTGACAGAGTTTAACTCAGGATCTACATTAAGAGCTAGATTCGATAGATCAGACTTCACACTTGTAGAATTCGATGATGATGTCGACCCTCTTACTAACCCGTTTTATCTAGGATGGGATAGAATCACTGAAAGCGTAGATACTGCCGTTTGTATTCATCATCCGCAGGGCGATGAAAAGAGAATCAGCTTTGATTTTGGATCACTAACTTTTGGTATTGATCGATATTTTGTCAGAGTAAGCAACTGGGAAGTCGGGACGACAGAGCCCGGTTCTTCTGGATCACCCCTCCTCACAAAAGATCAACTTCTAGTAGGAACGCTGACAGGTGGAGATGCTGCTTGCGGTAATAGATTTGAAGATGACTATGGTATGTTCAAGGAAGGATGGGAAGGCGGTGGCTCCTCTGTAACAAGAATGAGGGATTGGCTGGATCCTGATAATACAGGTGTAGAATCTATACCTGGACGATACTGTATGGATGTAGCAAACTTAAGCCAGACATCCATCTCTATTTGTCGCTCTACAAATCCATCTCAGACTATACAGATCACTGCAGAAGTGGGTTATCAACAGGGCGGCATCTTGAGTGTAGTTGATCCAGTGCCAGGAGTAGAGATCACTTTTTCAGATCAAGAAATTACGACAGATGAAACCATAGACATCACGTTGTCCATAGACAATCAGTTCGAAGGAAATAGTGGTCAAGCAACAATCAGAGTAGAAAATGATTTGGGTCCTATAGATTTCAATATCGGTCTCGAAGTTTTTGATGGCGTACCATCAGCGGCTGAACTAGTTCAGCCTCAAGACCAAGCTGAAAGCCTCGACTTTTTTGTAGACTTTGCTTGGAATACTGATGGTCCTACTTCGAGACTCGAGTTAGCCACCCTTCCTGATTTTTCAGGAAGTATTCTTGCTTTCGATGATCTCACTGAGAATTCTATGAGGGTGACTGATCTAGAAACATCGACCACCTATTTTTGGAGAGTCCGCTCATCCAATGCCTGTGGTGATAGCGAATACAGTAGCGTGCGATCCTTCAGAACTGGTACCATCGTCTGCGAAACATTCTTTTCATCAGATACCCCTATCAGGATAGGTCTTGTCCCTGAGACTATTTCATCAGTAGTGTCTATCCAAACCGATGGTGTTATATCTGATATCAACCTCCGAGACCTATCAATACGTCATACGTGGATAAGTGATCTTACTGTCAGCCTTATCAGCCCTAGTGGAACGGAAGTATTACTATTCGATACTCCTTGTTCTGATGAAGATGATATACAAGCATCATTTGATGATGAAAGCTCACTCATCAATCTCGACTGCCCACTAACCACTAATCGTACATTTAGACCTGCAGGAGAATTAAGTGCTTTCAATGGTGAAGATCCTAGCGGGGATTGGATACTACAAGTTATAGATGGCGTAGCAGAAGACGGTGGAGCTTTGGATAGCTGGACCTTAGAGATCTGTACGAATAAGTCTAATAGAAAGTTTATCTCCATAGATCCTTCATTCATAGAAGTCTGTGAAAAGGATGAATCACCATTGAGTTTTACGCTTGACTTAGAAGGCGACTGGATAAGCCCGAGTGACGTAGTACTAAGTACTGGCTCTGGTCAAGTGGTCCCCGTCGTGGTAAGTCCTGATCCCATCAATGATGCAAGAGAGATCAGTCTCGTCATAGAAAACCAAAGTTTACTTATGGGCTTAGACGAGATAGAAGTCACGATCACTGATCAAGGCAATATGCTTACGGAGACCATCTCGATACTCAGGTTAGGCGATGGCATTGCTCCTGAGCTTCTAGACCCACCAAATAATAATATAGATGAAGGACTGTCACCTACTTTGAGTTGGGCTTCTGACAATGCCGAGATGACAGGTTATACAGTTCAGATATCGTTAGATGATCAGTTTTCTCAGATCGTTTTTGATGAGACTCTTAACGACCTAGAGATAGTTGTACAACCTTCTTTAGATCCTCAGACGATATACTTCTGGCGAGTCGTATCTATCGGCGAGTGTCAAGATTTTGAGTCGGAGACTTTCTCCTTTGAGACGGGCCTTGGTACAGCGACTATTGATCCAGACTTGGTCAATATAAGTATATACCCTTCTCCTGCTGATAACTTTATAATCTTAGATATTTCTAATGCCATCTCTGCATCAAGTTTTGATATCATTGATATCAGTGGTAGAGTCGTGCAACCTAATACACCACTTACAACTGAAGTAAGTCGTCTAGATGCTTCAGGGTTCGCTGAAGGGATATATCTGATGCGGATCATAAGTGAGAGAGGTATTTATACGACAAGGTTTGTTATCGCCCGATAGGAACTATCTTTCTATCCTAAGATGTTCTAATT
>CAYYBR010000420.1:0-2554 GCA_964470035.1 uncultured Saprospiraceae bacterium | reverse complement strand
TTTGCTGAAGATATCTAATACAACGCTTAGCTTCCCATTCCATAGAGATGCATCTATACCAAAATTATGCTGTTGTAGCTCTTCCCACTTACCATCTGGATTACCTCTGGCTACCAATGCAAATCCTGTGACTAGGCTATTATTGTTTCCTCCTACATCGTAGAAAGAACTTCCAGTTCCTCCACCAAATAATTCAAAGGCGTTATCCGATCTAATAGCGTTATTACCATTGATACCATAACTATATCTGACCTTCAAGTCTTCGATATTGTCATTTTGGATCCATTTCGTGAGTCTTACCCCGATACTACCTGCAGGGAAAGTTCCTCTTCTGAAGTTATCACCAAATTCAGATGCACCATCATTTCTTACAGTTCCACTGAGTATGAGCCAGTCGTCATATATGTAGTCGATTTTTGCAAATACTGAATTGAAAGTTCGCTGGAATCCACCACTACCAACTGATCTAGAGTCGGGATTACCAAGACCTGTATTTAGGAATCTAGAGTCCACACCAAAGACGAAGAAATCTGAAAGACTTCCTCCGATGTTTCTTCCTGTTTCTCTGAATGCTTCATATCCCACTAGGGCATCTATACTATGCTTGCCGTCAAATGTTGTCTTGTAATTAACTGTATTAGTCCATGTCCAAGCAAACTGCTGCGACCAGGCCTCGCTGAAAGCGAAGATGAACTGATTTGGCTCTCTTGCTTCGAAGTTAGGGAACGTTGCATCTTGGGTAAACTGCGTGCCTTGATCGAAGCCTATACTTGTCCTGGCAGAAAGGCCTTCGATGATATCTACTTCTCCATAGACATTACCGAAAACTCTTGTAAATGTACCTAGGTCATCTGCGTCATCAGCGATGTCTTTAACTGGGTTATTACCAAGTCCGAGACCAGGAGCTTTAGGTCCTGCGAAGTTTCCTCCCTCATCAAATACTGGTACAATCGGCTGAATCCTGATAACATTTGTTACAATGTTTTGCTCGCTTTGGTTACCTCCAGGTTGACCTATTGAGTTAATTCTGGATATAGAGAGATTCTCACCAAAAGTAAATTTGCCTGCATCAAAAGAACTATTAGCTCTTACAAGAAATCTTCTGAAGAATGTCTCTTCTATCGTTCCTTGTTGATCCATATAGTTTGTAGAGATACTATATCTAGCATTATCACTACCTCCAGAAACATTTAGATTGTGTTCTGTGATTGGAGCTGATCTAGTTACTTCTTCCCACCAGTCTGTTCCATCAAGATTAGGTCTTGTAAGTAGGTTCCCACTACCAGGTACACCGATTACCCCAGGTGCATATGGCTGTGACGGATCTCCAAAGTAAAATTCTGGGAAAGTATTACCTGCATATACATCCGGTACAACACCACCTGTCGCATTTGTTGCTAATTGCACATAAGTTCTGTATTGCTCAACATCAGTAACAAGGCCTGGGTCATTCACTGGATTCTGAATTCCGTAGTAGGCATCATAAGTAACTTTTGTTTTACCTGCTTGCCCTTGCTTAGTTGTGATCACGATGACACCATTACTTCCTCTTGCTCCGTATACTGCAGCAGAGGCGGCATCCTTAAGTACTTGGATACTCTCTATGTCATTCGGATTTATACTATTCAGGAAGTTGTCACGTGTTGGAACACCATCAATAACAAATAATGGGTCATTATTTGTCAAAGAGTTAAACCCACGAATTCTGATAGCTGTACCATCACCAGGTGCTCCTGATGTACTAATGGTCACACCTGCAGCTTTTCCAGCAAGCTTCTGGCTCACACTAGCAGCAGGTACTAGATTCAATTGCTCTTGATCGATGGTAGCTACAGCTCCAGTGATGTCACGTTTTCGTTGTGACTGATATCCAGTAACAACAACTTCATCAAGCAGTGCTCCAGCAACCATACCCACATCGATAGAGGTTCTATTACCAACTGTTGCTTCGAATTCGTCGTATCCTACAAATGAATAGATCAATACGTCGTTAGAGTTGGCGTTAATAGAATAAGAACCATCGATATCAGTTATGGTACCAACGGTTGAGCCTTTGACTGTTACAGATGCACCGATCAATGCCTCTCCTGTGCTCCCATCAGTAACAATCCCTGATACTTGTGCTGCTAACTCTGCATGGAAGAAAACTCCAAGAAAGACAGCGCAAAGCATCAATAACTTTTGTTTTTTCATACGATAGATTTTCAATATTTCAGTTTAAAAAAATAGCATTTACGCAATTCAACTTTTTCGATTTTCGAGCGAATTCCATTGATTTTGCTTAATCACCTCATTCACCATACAGCTCTAAGGCGACATCTATTATAGCGTTTATATTGAAGTATGACTGTACAAGCTCAAGAAAAAATTCCAAAAAATTTACGGTAACGTTTACGGCAACGTTTACATTTGTCGTCATGAAAAGGACCAAACTCAGAGATATAGCTGACGCCTTGGATATCTCTGTCACTACTGTCTCGCGTGCTCTAAATAACAAGAGTGATATAAATATCAATACAAACCATAAAATCTAATTGAGGCAAAGCTTCTTCTA
>CAYYBR010000419.1:0-2571 GCA_964470035.1 uncultured Saprospiraceae bacterium | reverse complement strand
TCTCTACAGAGAGCAATCGCTCATTTAAGCGCTAATGCATCAGTAATCATAACAACATCATGGCTCAATGAAATTGGTTTTGGTGGTAGTAGTTTGTTAAGTGCAAGTAAGGCAGCTTTACGTTCTTTAGTGCGTGTGGCGTCAGCTGAGCTAGCAGGACAAGGAATCAGGGTTAATGCAGTAAGTCCAGGTCCTATTGGTACACCATTCTGGGGTAAAATAGGTTTACCTGAAGATGTATTGTCAGGTGCTGCTGCAGCAATTACAGAGCAGACGGCTTTGAAGCGTTTCGGTAAGCCGGAAGAAGTTGCTAAAGCAGTTTTATTTTTAGCATCAGATGATTCTTCTTATGTAATAGGAGAAGAAATAGCAGTCCACGGTGGTATCAATGCCATATAAATAAATTAAGACGTCTAAGGATCGTAAAACATCCTTAGGCGTTTTTTATTGATCCTTAATAAGCTTTCACAAATGGAATTAAAAAATATTTACCTGGGTGAGTTCATGGATGAAATGAGTACGGCAAAAAGATTCTTGCATACGATGGCTACGAATCTTTTTGAATATACACCTCATGATAAATCCAAAACGATGGGAGAGTTAGTTAATCATATGTTACCAATCCCAAGTTGGATACCTGCCATCACCAATGCATCAGAATTGGATTGGAGTATAGCATCACCTCCTGTTAAAAAAACCTCTAAGGAAGATATCCTTAAGCAATTTGACATCAATGTTGAAATTGGCCAAAAAGCCTTAGAAGCAACAAATAACGATCAATTAATGGAGTCTTGGACAATGCGAAATGGAGACACCATATTTTTCTCAGGTAAAAAACATACTGCCATACGTAGATATGTGTTAAATCATTTTATTCATCACAGAGCACAGTTGGGAGTCTATTATAGGATGAATAATCTAAAGGTTCCTGGAAGTTATGTCTCATCAGCAGATGAAAAGCTGTTTTGAGCCTCTCTATATTCTACTAAAGAAATAATGTAGCTATCTTTCAACGTGAATAAATAACTTATGGATAATCCTTTCTTAAAGCAATATTCAGATCTTGAAGATATTAAACTCGTTGAATTAGGAACTAATGGTGACAAAGTTGCTCTTCAAAACCTAATCGTCCGTCACCAATTGTTTGTCTATAATTTGGCATTGAAAATGACAGGCAATACTCAGAATGCCGAAGATCTAACACAAGAGGCATTTATAAAAGCCATTACTAACTTGTCCAAATTCAAAGGAAAAAGCAACTTCAGAACTTGGCTTTACAGGATTACTGTAAATCATTTCACTAATGACCAAAAACGAAATTCCAAATTTAGCATTGTTGATTTTGAAAGCTATTTTAACAGCATTGACAACATGCCTAACTCTCAATTAAATAAACAAGAGGAAGGTGAATTAAAGGAAACCATAGAAGAGCTCAGAATAAGTTGTACTTCTGGCATGCTAATGTGTTTATCCAAGGAACAACGGATGGTCTATATTCTCGGTGAATTATTTGACGTAGATCATAATTTAGGTGCGGAGATAATGGGTATCACCCCAGGAAACTTCAGAATAAAACTCATGAGGGCCAGGAAGGATCTGTATCAGTGGATGAATAATAGATGTGGATTAGTTAATACGGCCAACCCTTGTCGGTGTTCTAAGAAAACGAAAGGATATATCAAGGCGGGGAAAGTAGACCCTAATAATCTACAGTTTAATTCGAGATACAAATTAAAGATAAATGACCTTACGCTCAAGAATGCTGCAGGCATTACAGATACGGTAGAAGAACTCAATCGAAAAGTTTTTAAAGACCATCCAATGCAAGAACCTTTGGAGGCAAAGAAAATCATCAACGAAATCCTCAATAATGATATCCTAAAATGGGTCATTGATTTATAAGTAAATTCAAAGAGATGAAGCGTCGCGATAAAATTTCACTTACTGCAGTTGTTTTAATTACTGTCTCTATATGTCTTACTTCATTTAGACCCAATAAGGCTGTTAAAGAGTTGTCTACTACAGGAACCGAAAATTTAACCATAAATGATAGTTTGTTCAACGCTTACTGGTATGCAGACAAAGCCGAGATAAGGACGTACAACTTGACACAGGCGAGATACGGAGAATATCATCAAGGAAAAGCTACAGTGATTTTTGTAACGCAGCCATTCTCTTTAAAGAAAGGCGTCAAACCAGATAGCTATAAAAAGAACAAAGATCATGTTCCAGTACTGAAAATGAATTTATTAAAAAAATTCGGAACTGGGATCTATCCATATTCCATGATGCTGTCGACATTTACACTATTAGATAAAAAGCAAGGAATAGTTAAAGCTTCTGCAACTGGCCAAGAGTGGTGTGGACATATTTTTTCTCAGATGAACCTAAGACGAAATCAATATGATGTGGCTTCATTTTCTTATTTTGAAGAAGAAGGAGATCGTCAATTTGTACTGCCCAATATTTATACCGAAGACGAAGTATGGTCTCGTATTCGGGTAGATTATAAAAGTTTGCCGGTCGGTGATATAGACATTATACCAGGATTATATTACACAAGATTAGAAC
>CAYYBR010000418.1:0-2573 GCA_964470035.1 uncultured Saprospiraceae bacterium | reverse complement strand
ATATAAGACGGAATATTCCCTGCGGTCATACTCCGCTTATAATCATCCGTTATCAGCAAGAATAAAAAAAGACAAATTAAATGTATGGAAAAATTCAATTTAAATATAAACGGTAAAATAGAAGAAATTACAATTGATCCCAAGACTCCAATTCTTTGGGTTCTAAGAGATCATCTGAAATTATTGGGAACCAAGTATGGCTGCGGCATAGCGCAATGTGGCGCATGTACTATACATTTGGATGGAACTGCCATGAGGTCATGTATACTTCCTATAGAAAATACTGTGGGAAAAAATATAACAACTATTGAAGGACTTTCAACAAATGGCGAGCATCCCTTACAAAAAGCATGGATAGAGCATGATGTCCCCCAATGTGGATATTGTCAAGCGGGACAAATTATGAATGCCGCTGCTCTCCTGAAAAATAATTCTAAACCAACTGATCAAGATATAGACGAGAGTATGCATGGTAATCTATGTAGATGTGGGACTTATAATCGCATCAAAGCTGCTATCAAATCCGCTTCTAAATAATCTAATAACTGAGGACAATGAAAAAAGTAAAAACGACATTAAATAGAAGATCATTTATTAAATCGTCTACAATAGCTGGTGGAGGCATGATACTCAGTTTTAGCTGGATTGCAGCATGTAAATCGGATTCAGAACAATTTGATAAAATGGAACTACCTAATGAGTGGTTTGAATTCAATTCCTATCTCAGAATTGGCGACAACGGTGTCGTCACTATATTTTCTCCTAATCCTGAATTTGGTCAAAACGTTATAACTTCTATGCCGATGATTGTTGCAGAAGAATTAGACATCGATTGGAAAAATGTAATGGTCGAACAAGCTCCATATAGTCAGGATAAATATCCCGGCGGTGCTTTTGGGCAATTTACAGGAGGAAGCAGGGGGATCATGATGAAATGGAAGCCACTTAGAACAGCAGGTGCAACAGCCAGACAAATGATTAAACAAGCGGCCGCTAATAAGTGGGAAGTATCTATTGATGAAGTGACAACTGCGTCAGGAATATGCTTTCATAAAAATACAGGACAACAAATTGGCTATGGTGAAATAGCAACATTAGCTTCGATTCTTCCTGTCCCAGAAGAAGTCATCATGAAAAAGCCTTCAGAATACAAAATCATAGGTCAGTCAAAAGGCAATGTAGAAGGACTTAATATTGTAACTGGCAAACCTCTGTTCGGAATAGATTACCATACTGAAGGAATGTTATATGCTATGCCGGTTTTTCCCCCTTCTTTTGGGTTGACTTTGGATAAGATAACTAATATAGACTCAATTAAATCTATGTCTGGCATCCAAAATGTATTCCCTGTCAAAACTTACAACAACGATTACACAAGAGGTTTCTTTGACACTAATGCGTTTCCAGAATTTGTTGCTATTGTAGGAAAATCTACATGGCAAGTAATGAATGCAAAGAAAAAATTAGAGGCATCATGGAAGTCTTCCAAAGCCAATACTGCAAAAATCAATCGTTTTGGTACCGAAATAACAGTACATACACCTGCTGGCCTAGAAAACACATCTGAGCATGACCGACAGATGGAAGCATTAATGACCAAGAAAATGAAAGTAGTCAGAAGAGATGGCAATCCAGAAGAACAATTCAAAGTTGCAGCAAGAATAATAGAAAGGCACTACAGTGCACCATACTTGGCTCATAACTGTATGGAACCGATGAACACTTTTGCTCATGTGACTAATGGTAAAGTAAAGATCGTTGGGCCTCTTCAAGCACCTGGATTAATTGAACCGACTATTTCAGCAAGGCTGGGAATTGCTCCAGAAAATATTGATATAGAAATGACAAGAATGGGAGGAGGATTTGGAAGAAGAGCTTACAGTGGTTATATGGTAGAGGCTGCAATTATCTCACAAAAGATAAATGCACCTGTTAAGTTTTTATACTCAAGAGAAGATGACATGCTGAATGGAATCTATCGTCCAACCTATCAAGCTATATACAAAGCAGCCTTGGATAAAGAAGATAATCTATTAGCTATCCATATAAAAGCAGGAGGTGTTCCAGAAAGTCCGTTATTTGCCAATCGTTTTCCAGCAGGAAGCTTAGATAATTACTTGGCAGAGGAATTCTCAATTGATTCTAATATAACGACAGGTGCATTTAGAGCACCGCGATCCAACTTCATGGCAGGGGCAGAACAATCATTCTTAGATGAAGTAGCTAAGGAGATAAAAAAAGATCCAATTGAGTTCAGATTAGAACTACTCCAACGAGCAAAAGAAAACCCTGTTGGCGAATCAAATGATTATGATGCAGATCGCTATGCTGGTGTATTGAAGCTTGTTAAAGAAAAATCCAATTGGGGGCAATCTGATGCAAATGTACATAGAGGTGTCTCTGCTTATTTTTGTCATAATTCTTATGCGGCACATGTATTAGATCTTCAAATTGTTGATGAAAAACCTGTAGTTCAAAAAGTTACTTGTGCCATTGATTGCGGAATAGTGATCAACCCAGATGCTGCGAAAAACATGGCAGAAGGGGGCATTATTGATGGAATAGGTAATGCT
>CAYYBR010000417.1:0-2610 GCA_964470035.1 uncultured Saprospiraceae bacterium | reverse complement strand
GTAAGAACATCATGAGTAAGCTGGGTGTGAAGAATACCGCAGGGATGGTGAGGGTAGCATTTGAAAGAGGGTTAATGCAGATCGCTTAGAATAAATAAACTAAAAAAGGCACAAAGACGTGTCACATATTTCTTAATCGCTTTATATCAACATAATGAAACATGTATATTTTACTTGCTTGATGTGTTTAATCATATCAACTACAACAACTGCTCAGCGCACTTCTGAGCTTTTTCAAACGGAATTAAGATTTTTAGATGGCTCAGTTCCTCAATCTGAATCCAGTTATGGTTTAAGTGAAATGTTTATAACAGATGCTACAAGAGCTTCTAGATTGCTCACAAGTGGCCTTTTAGTATTCAGAGGTGATCTGTCGCCTTTCCTTCAGACTACTTATGGTTATGAAGAATTGGAATTTAGTTCAATCGGGGATGGTTTTTTTGATGATTGGTTTATAGGGACTAACACTGAAGGAACAACAAGGAGATCATTTAGTATACGCGAAGAATCTGGATTATTCGATGACCCTTTAGAAGGAGTTGCTCTACACATAGAACCCATGACTGAAACGGATGGTCATAAAATCGGAATAGGAACACAAGACCCTTCTGAAACTTTAGATGTTGATGGCGCTATAAAAGTGCGAGAAACAACCGTTGACCCTGAGCCAAATGTTATCTACGGAAACTCTACTCCTCTTGCATATGGCCGTGTGAATGGAAATCAATTGAGTGGACAGACTTTTGGAGTAACAAGTGTAACCAAGACTGCTACTGGAAGATATACCATTGTGATTGATAATGGCGGCTCTATCTTTTTCAATGCAACAATGTTTGACACTCAAACCGTTGGGTTTATTTCTTTTTTCCAAACAAGCTTTAATACCATTACTGTCCGTACTACTGATCAATTTGGTGCTGATACAGATCGTGGTTTCGATTTTGTAGTGTTTGGTACTCCAGCTGTCGATGATTGATAAAAGTTTCAACTCAGACACATTTCGAAGATTTCAGGACTCATTGAAGGATCACCCACCTTAGTCCTCCCTCAATGGAGGCTAGTATAAACAATGTCTCCCTTGAGGTCTGACGACTCCGATAGTGTCAGACTCATCGGAGGAGATACAGAGGGTGATTTTACAGTCGATAGTCGGACATGAACTATCGTTGCGCGAGGACACGCAACTCAACTAGCAGAGTCGAAGTGACTGAGATTCTCCTCAAACAAAATCATCATCGTCATACTCTGGTGGCAGTGGCTCTATATGGTGCGTGTCGTAGTAATCTGCCTCAACTTCTTTTTCAAAGATGAGGATAGTACAGCCCATACCTTTTCTGACTCCTGTGGTCATGGTATTAAGCCTCCATTTTTGCTGACCATGATGATTGATGACAGCTAGTAGATTTTGTTTGGGTCTACCTGACCACATGCCATGTGGTATTTCGACAGATTTGTAAGTATACATTTAGTGATTTTTTGTATTTCAAGTAGTCGGGCGCGTCTCAAGCCCGACGATAGTACATCACCCAATAGTAAGGACATTGTCTCCCTTGAGGGAGATATAGAGGGTGATTTTTTCAGGCGATAATCGGACATGAACTAGATACAGAGGGTGATTATTTCAGTTGGTAGTAGGACACAAACTATCGTTGCGCGAAGACACGCAACTCAACTGGGAAGTCGAAGTCTGGTGGCTGAGCGGAGTCGAAGCCCAGGAGCTTCAACTCAGACACATTTCGAAGATTTCAGGACTCAACGGAGTATCACCCACCTCCCTCAAGGAAGGCAATTAAGACGTCTCTCTTGGGAGTCACTATGCCTTTAGCCCCATCACCACCTACCACATGAAAATGTGATTGACACGAGGTTTAGGATTACTCACCTTTACGACAAGTTGCTAATACAGAATAAACATATCAACCATGCTCACTTCCTTTCAAACATCAACCACTGCATCAACCGCTTTTAGCTCTACTAAAGCAGATATAAAAATAACTACTCGAGAGATAGAAGTCCTCAACTTGATCGCTTACGAGTACTCTTCTAAAGAGATCGCAGCTCAGCTATGTGTGAGCTATGAGACCATTAGCTCTCATCGTAAGAACATCTTGAGTAAACTGGTTGTGAAAAATACCGCTGGCATGGTAATGGTAGGATTTGAGCTTGGACTCATCAGATCACCATACCTTAAAGTGAGAAGGACCGCCTGATAGATATCTATAATCGATAGCAGAAAAACTTCCTATCATCCTTGGTGATAGTAGAAGACAGATGAGATATCTCATCTGTCATTGCTTGTCTCGCACACTCCTCTGTCTAAAGGCATTGGCTACCTTTTGGGCATTCATAGTTTCATTCAGACTAAGATGATATATGGCCCAAAACATCTGATGATCAGTATTTGTAAAATCTAAGTCATCCCTTCCACGTGTCAATATCTCTTGTTGTATGCCTGGTGAAAAATCCTGATATCGGAGATAATCAGAGATGAAGTACTCGATGATTCCGTTAGATGGAGAGATGTTTTTTAGGTAATCAAAGAAAGGGCCGCTCGTATTCAAACAGTAAAAGTTAGTTATCATGACATCACTACTATCAGCATAGCCACAC
>CAYYBR010000416.1:0-2610 GCA_964470035.1 uncultured Saprospiraceae bacterium | reverse complement strand
CTACAATCGCACTCCAAGGAAGCACATCTGGAGTGAATGTGACTAAAAATTCAGTTACTCCTGGTGGAGGTATTGACGTACGTGTAAGAGGAACAACTTCCATCAATGCCAGTAGTCAACCGCTTTTTGTCGTAGATGGTATTCCGATTATTGATGATAATTCTGACTTTACTCAAGATGGTGTTGGTAATGCACAGTTGAGCGTTCTTGCTGATTTGAACCCAGATGAGATTGAATCAATGGAGGTCCTCAAGGATGCTGCAACAGCGGCGATCTATGGATCTAGGGCAGCAAATGGTGTTGTTTTGATTACAACGAAAAAAGGTAAAGAAGGAAAAGCTCAGATTAATTTCAATGCTTCTCGAGGAAGCCAGGAGCCAGTTAGGACGATTGATGTGGTAGATGGCCCTACTTATATAGAGTACATCACCTTATTGTTCGGAGCAAACATAGTTGGTACAGAAGCCAACTCTAATTGGCAGGATGAAATCTTCAGAACGTCTACTATCGAAGAGTATAGCGCTAACATCTCTGGTGGTGGCCAAGGAACAAAATATTTTGCCTCTTTAGGATATGCTAATGATGAAGGAATCATAGTAGGTTCGAGGTTTCAGAGATACTCAGGAAGATTAAATCTTGAGCAAAAAGCATCAGATCGTCTTGATTTTGGGATGAACATCGGTTATACGTTTTCTATAACTGATCAGGTCCAAAATGACAATAACATCTTTGGTGCTCTTTCTACTGCGATCCTGTTACCTCCAGTTGTTCCAATTAGAAATGACGACGGAAGTTTTGGTTCTGCATTTGGACTCGAAAACCCAGTAGCAGCGACTACTGCTTATGAAAATGAGGTTTCTCGTAACAGATTAAACGGTAAGGTCTTTGGTAAGGTGAAGATTACGGACAATCTAAGCTTTACATCTACATTTGGAACAGATATCCTTGATGTTAGAGAGGATATATTCGAACCAAGTGTTCTACAAAGTTCAGCTAATGGCCGTCTTGCAGTAGGTAATGTGAGAAATACAAGATTTGTAAATGACAACGTATTGAACTTTGTCTACTCAGTGGGAGATCATAATTTATTGGCTTTAGCTGGTGTGTCTTTCCAGGAGGACAGCCAAGATTTTACATTCACTGAGGCAGTAGACTTACCTACAGATGGATTCACCGGATTATCTTCTGGTGCACAGCCATTGACAACTAATGGGTTTGCAACTGGTGATAACCTTAGATCGTTCTTCGGTAATGTGAATTACAACTTCGGTGGAAAATACTTCGTGACAGGTACGGTGAGAAGAGATGGGTCATCTAGATTTATCAATAACAGATGGGGAACATTCCCAGGTGTATCAGTTGCATGGAGATTGTCAGATGAAGACTTCTTAAACAATGGTCCATTCTCTGAATTAAAGTTGAGAGCGGGATGGGGTCAAACAGGTAATAATAATATTGGAAACTTTGCTGCTAGACAGCTGTTCTCTGGTGGATCTAACTTTGAAGATACTCCAGGTACGTCTCCTGCTCAGATCGGTAACCCGGATTTGAAATGGGAAACAACAACATCAATAAGTCTTGGTGTTGATTTTGGAATTCTGTCAGATAGATTAACAGGATCTATAGATCTATATCGTAAGAATACTACTGATCTATTATTGAATCGCCCTATACCTACAACTTCTGGGTTTGGTAACGTGCTGCAAAATATTGGAGAAGTTCGAAACAGAGGTGTTGAGTTCAATGTCAACTTTGCTATTCTAAATACTTCTAAAGTAAAGTGGGATTTCAATATCCTTGCTAGTTATAATGAAAATGAAGTTGTTACTCTCGTTGATGGTATTCCAATCGATGTTGGATTTGGATCAAGAATTGCTGAAGGACAGCCACTGGGTAGTTTCTTCGGACGTGTGACAGACGGGTTATTTCAAAATGAAGCAGAGATCGAAGCTCATGCTACTCAGCCTAATGCTGCACCTGGTGATTTTAGATTTGTTGACATTAGAGGTGGCGCTGGTGATGATGGTATCTTAGGAACAAGCGATGATCTAGCCCCAGATGGTGTGATCAATGATTCTGATCGTGATTTCATTGGAAAAGCAATTCCAGATTGGACTGGAGGAATTAGAAACTCTATTTCTTTTGCTGGATTTGATCTGAATGCATTTTTCCAATTTGCTCAAGGATTCCAAATCTATAATAACAACTTGGCCTTCGCTGAAGGGTTGAACAGTGTTTTTGCACCGACAGTGAGAGCTTGGGAAAATAGATGGCAGCAAGAAGGTGATGATACTATCATCCCTCGTGCAGTGCTTGGTGATCCTAATGGTAATAGATTAGATTCTGATAGATTTACAGAAGATGGAGACTATATACGATTGAAGACTATATCTCTGGGGTATTCTATTCCAAGCTCAGTTCTTGATAATATAGGAATAAGAAGAGCAAGAGTATATGTGTCTGGTTATAACTTATGGACTGCAACAGGCTACTCATGGTTTGACCCAGAAGTAAGTACGTTTGATATTAGTAATGGTGCGGCAGGTACTGATTTTCTAACCTTCCCTCAGCCTAAGTCTGTGACTGTAGGTATCAATGTTGGATTTTAAT
>CAYYBR010000415.1:0-2622 GCA_964470035.1 uncultured Saprospiraceae bacterium | reverse complement strand
GCCGTGAAGCACTAGATCCTAAGTCTAGCGTGTCTACCAATTTCACCACACCCGCATTTCCTTAAGAGTGCGCAAAGATATATCCTTATGACAATTTCTGCATGTAATTTTCCAAAAGTTGTCATACTCAATATTAATCCATTTGTCGTAACTTAGATTAGGTCTAAGTCTAATTAGCAAGGTGCCACAAACTACTACATCATATACACAAGAGGAAGCCAACGAAGTACGGCTGGCATATGATCAGTTGATCTCCTCTTTAGAGCCTAAACTAAAAGGTGACGATAAAAAGAACGTGGGCCAAGCTTTCGAGCTGGCTTTTGATGCTCACCAATATCAGAGAAGGCGATCTGGAGAACCCTATATATACCATCCCATCGAAGTGGCCAGGATATGTCATGAAGAGATTGGCTTGGGTCCGACAGCTGTGATCTGCGCTTTGATGCATGACATCGTCGAAGACACTCCCATCAATCTGGAGGAAATCTATGACCAATTCGGTCCTAAAGTAACTCAAATCGTAGATGGTCTAACCAAGCTAGATGGTCTCTACAATCTTGGCAATCAAAATGCCGAAAATCTCAAAAAAGTTTTGAGTACACTGGTGGCAGATGTTAGAGTTGTCCTCATTAAGATGGCAGACAGACTTCATAATCTTCGGACGATAGCTCCGATGCCTCAACATAAAAAACTCAAGATAGCGGCTGAGACACTTTTCATATATGCTCCCCTAGCCCATAGACTCGGTATATATGGCATCAAAACAGAGTTTGAAGATATCTGTATGATGATAACAGACCGTGAGAACTATGATGCTCTTCAACAAAAAATAAAAGACAATGAAGAGCAAAGAACCAAGTACCTCAGCGCCTTCTTAAAACCTCTCAAGAAATCTCTCGACGATCTCAAGATAGATTATAGGATACTCGCAAGACCTAAAGCGATTTCTTCCATCCACAATAAGATCAAAACGAAGAATGTAGAGTTCGAAGAAATCTACGACCTCTTCGCGGTAAGAATCATCGCTGATGTCACGATTAACCTAGAAAAGTCTATTTGCTGGCAAATATATAGTGCCATTACTGATCATTATAAGCCAATTCCAGCCCGACTTAAGGATTGGGTGACAAGCCCAAAAGGCAATGGATATGAATCTCTACATACGACGGTGATAGGACCAGAAGGAAGATACGTGGAAGTCCAAATCCGCACTGAGAGAATGAATGATATTGCAGAGAGAGGATTTGCGGCACATTGGAAGTATAAGGGAACAAAAAAGGCAGATGATGTATATGATAACTGGCTCGATAACATCCGCAATATCCTTGAGCATCAAGAGGGCGATGCTTTAGAGTTTTTATCAGATTTCAAGACCAACTTATTCAGTGAAGAAGTCTATGTTTTTACTCCCAAAGGTGATATGCGCATCCTTCCCAAAGGAGCTACAGCTTTAGATTTTGCTTTCGATGTGCACTCTGATGTAGGCGCAAGAGCCACAGCCATAAAAGTCAATAACAAGCTTGTCCCTATGGGTCACGAGCTCAATAATGGTGACCAAATCCACGTCACCACCTCGAAGAATCAGTCACCATCAGAGGACTGGCTAAAACTTGTTATAACTGGTAAGGCGAGATCCAAAATTAGATCATCCTTAAATGAAAAAACTAAGCAGATAGCGGAACTCGGCAAGGAAGCCTTGACTAGAAAGTTGAAAAACCTAAAAGTTGATTTTGAAAGAAATACAGATATCGTAGTCTCCCACTTTAACTATAAAAACCGGAAAGACCTCTATCTAGCCATACATAACGAGGAGATAAAGCTCAATGAATTAAACAAACATTTTGTAGTCGAAGCAGGAGACTTGAAGCCATTGATAGTCAAGGAAATAGAACAAACATATGCCCCTTCAGTACCTGTCAAGAGAGATACAAAAGAGGTACTCCTAAAGATCAATAACGAACCTGCGGATAACTTTCAGTTCGAGCTGTCGGGATGCTGTAGTCCTGTACCAGGAGATCAGATATTTGCCTTCCTTACGACTAATGCAGGCATGAAGATACACCGGATGAGTTGCTCTAATGCTTCCAACCTATTTACTAACTACGGCTATAGAATACTTAAGGCGGAATGGACAAATAAAAGCAGCAAAGACTTCATGGTCGAAATCAAAATAACTGGCGTCGACAGTGGCCCAGGGGTGATACAGACTCTGACGAATGAAATATCAAATAATCTCAATGTTAATATCCGTTCTTTTTCTATCGAAGGAGATGAAGGAATCTATGAGGGCAAACTAAAGATCATAGTAAAAGATAAAAATCAGTTAACTGTTGTCATGCGCGCTTTAAAAGAACTAGAAAATATATCGACTGTCGAAAGAGTAAGTACTTAAACTTAGAGATATGATCACTTACACAAGCGAAGACTTAGAGGAGAGGTACGTAAGAGCACGGCTTAGCTTTAAAAACTACCTGGAGACTAACAAAAACCGTAAGACGCCTGAGAGATTCGCCATACTAGAAGAGATATATCTCCACCAACATCACTTTGATGCGGAAGCTCTTTATATCAAGATGAAACAGAACGCCTATAGAGTGAGTAGAGCAACTATCTATAATACGC
>CAYYBR010000414.1:0-2636 GCA_964470035.1 uncultured Saprospiraceae bacterium | reverse complement strand
ATGGACTCCCAGTGGGTACTACAAGGTGACGATTCTGAAGAAAGGAAGAGATCAGGATGCGATATAGATGACGAACTGGAACTAATCACTTATCTACAACAAATACTGGCAAAAAACAAAAGCAAGAATGTCATCATCGCAGCTCACCATCCTGTATACTCTAATGGTGTAACGGGAGGCAACTATGGCGCAGCAAGTCATCTACTTCCTCTTCCGATACTAGGTAGTGTCATCACTGGCGTGAAAAGGATAAGCGGTGGACCACAAAAATTTGGTCATCCTCAGTATGAGGCTTACAGATCCGTCATCAATCAAGCCTTGCTTAATTTTGAAGGAGTGATACATGCTTCCGCTCATGATAAAAACATGCAGTATCATTTCCAAAATAACAATCACTTTATCGTATCTGGTAGTGGCGCCGATGTCGACTTTGCTCGCAAAGGAGAAACTGCGGACTTTTCATATATGAAGCAGGGATTTACCAAGATCACTCACACCAAAGACCAAGAGCTTTGGCTAGACTTCTATGTAGCCTCTGGCCCCAACTCTACAGAAGCTAAATCAGTATACAGAAAGCTGCTGTATAAGAAGGAATTCAATGAATACACTGACAAAACAGTCTATAAGGAACTGGATGACTACCCTACCTCTGTCAAGGCCATCGCATCAAAGACATATACCGATGGAAGGTTCGGTATGGGAAAAACGTATAGAAATGAATGGGGCACTGAAGTCGAGGTGCCAGTACTATTATTAGACAGAACAGAAGGAGGACTATCACCTGTACAACAGGGCGGGGGATTTCAGACAAAGTCACTGCGATTAGAAAATCCTGATGGTCGACAGTGGGTACTTAGGACTATAGATAAAGACGTAACAAAAGTAGTACCTGCACCATTGAGAAAGAGTTTTGCTCAAAAGCTCATCCAAGATGGTATATCTGCAGCACACCCATATGCCGCTCTTGCTATCCCAAGGCTTGCTGAGGCAGCAGGTGTATATCACGCAAATCCAAAATATGTCTGGCTCCCTAAACAAAAAGCGCTTGGAGATTTTAACAACGTGTATGCGGAAAGACTCTATCTCTTCGAGGAGCGCCCAGGAGGAAATATGGAAGGCCATCAAAACTATGGTGGAGCAAAAGAATCCATCAATACGCCTGAGTTAATCGCAAAACTAAAAAAGAACCATAAGCACACTGTTGATGGTGAGCATGTGCTGCGATCACGACTCTTTGACTTGCTCATAGGTGACTGGGATCGACATGATGACCAGTGGAGGTGGGGAGTATATGATGATCCAGAAAGACCTAATTCAAAACTTTATCGCGCCATACCGCGAGATCGAGATCAAGCATTTTTTAAAAATGATGGCTTCTTAAACTATATAGCAAGTAGACCATTTTTTAATCCCCAACTTAGAAAGTTTGACACTGAGTATAATAAGGTAAGTGGCCTAGCCTTCAATGCAAGACACTTTGACAGACATTTTCTCTCTCAACTAAATGAAGCTGACTTTATCAGAATAGCAAAAGAGGTACAAGCGAGTATGACTGATGAGGTTATCTCAAGCGCATTCTCTGACTGGCCTCAGGAGATATACGATCTAAGTGGAGCGGAAATCACTGCTAAGCTCAAACAAAGAAGAAATGACTTGGTCGATTACACAAAGCAATTTTACAGTTACCTGACCAAGGAGATTATGGTTATCGGGACCAATAGCCAGAACTTATTTGATATAACGACCTTGCCTAACGACCAGTTGGATGTGAAGTTATACCATCTTGATGACGGTCAAAAACACATGATTTGGTCCAGAACGATCAAAGGAAGTGAATGCGATGAACTAAGGTTATTTGGTTTGAAGAAGGATGATACCTTCAAATTCTCAGGAACGGAGAAATCCTCCATCAAGGTAAGACTAGTTGGTGGTAGCGGAGATGACGTAGTAGAGAATCTCTCCGATAATCTGACTATACTAACATATGACAGGCCCGATGGCATGGCACTCAATGGCAATGCTGTCAAGTCTAAACTGAAAGAACAAGATGGAGTCAATAGTTTTGATAGACAGGACTGGAAACTTGATAGACTCCTCCACTTCCCGTTGATCACTTTTTATACTGATGGTGGTATCGGATTGAGCTATAACTTTTGGTGGCAAAAAAATGGATTTAGAAAAAATCCCTTTAAATCAAATCATGCTCTTAGCCTAGCTTACTTTAATGGCAACTCAGCAGTCTTGGGCAGATATAACGGTCATTGGAAGTCGGTATTTGGCCCTACTTGGGACTTTAAGGTAGGAGCCTTTGGTGTTGGACCTGCCTTTACCCAATTCTTCTATGGCTTAGGCAATGAATATGTGAACTACGAAGAAGTCTTCTCAGAGGTTGAAGAGGCACAATCAAGAAACTTCCACATAGTTAGAGGAACTCAACTGGATCTCAATCTGGAGTTTGTGAAAGATTTTGGCAATAATCGGACGCTTAGCATTAACCCATCAACCGAGTTTATCAATGTCGCTGATGAGCTAGACGATCCTGATGAACCACGCTTTTTCTTTTTTGATGAAGCCGGCCGTAGCGCAAACGACTTCAGACGTAAGTTATATGCGGGTTTAGGACTACATTATACCAG
>CAYYBR010000413.1:0-2637 GCA_964470035.1 uncultured Saprospiraceae bacterium | reverse complement strand
TTATGAACCTTGATGCAGGCACATATGATTTTAAGGTGAGAACAGCATTTAGGAATGGAGAGATGTCCCATAATATTGCATCTGTAAGAATTAAGATAAATCCTGCTTTTTATAATTCCTCTTTATTTAGGGTCATATTGGGTTTGCTACTGCTTGTACTTGGTTCATTGGTCTATCGGGCAAGGACAAGGGCTGCAGAAATTAGAAATAAAAAGTTAGAGCGGATTGTTGAAAAGCAAACAAAACAATTAAAACGTGCTAATGACTTACAGGGTACTTTCCTTAAGGAGGTGCCAGAACCACTAGTTATCTTTGATTCGAATGACGAGGTAATATTTGCTAACGACTTGTATGATACTCTCAAGTTTGAGCATTTAATAGGTCCAGAGATTATGGTCAATTCGTCTCAAAAGCTTGACGATTACATATTTGCCGGCGTGAAAGAATTGTCTGAAAGTGACGACTATATCTATGAATCAGATTTGGTTTTAAATGATAAATTGCTACAATTAAAATATAGTAGGATGATTGTAGGTGATGTTGATTATGGAACAGCAGTTCTATTAAGAGATGTCACGCGCATAAGAAATGCCGAAAAGATTTTAAAGGAGAATGAAATTTTATTTAGATCTTATTTTGAAAAGAGTCCAATAGGTATAGTTTACGTTGTCGATCCACAAAATCCAATTGTAAACTGCAACGAAACTTTTTGCAAGATGCTAGGCATTAAAAAAGAAGTAGCACTGTCGAAGACGATGATGGAGTTGACATTAGAGGATGATTTAGAGCGTGATATTCATCGATTCTGTGTTGCATTCGAAAGTAAGGAACAGTATTTATTTGAACCTAACAAAAGACTTGTAGGTGCAGATGGTCAGGTACTCTTGACAGAGACGCACCTAACATTTATCTATGATAGTGATGGTAATTATCAGTATTTGTTTGGATTAGTACATGACGTGACAGAACAAAGAGAGAGTCAAGAAAATTTAATGAGAGCCAGAACAAAGTTGGTCCAGTCGGAAAAATTGGCGGCTTTAGGTCAGATAACTGCAGGGGTTGCTCATGAAATTAATAATCCCGTTAATTTTATATATAATGGAGTTAACAATTTGAAAAGTTTGATTTCATCATTGAGAAAAGGTCGTTCTGATGATGTAGAATCAGTTTACAAGGATATCGATGAAATGATAAGAGCGGTAGAGGACGGTGCTAATAGGACTGCAGAGATTGTTAAAAGCCTGAGTTTGTTCACAAGAGAGGACGTTACATCACAGGTTGAATACAATATAATATCAGGAATTGAATCGACAATTAGACTTTTGTCTAATAAGTTAGATGGAAGAATAACTGTGGAGCGTAACTATCCATATAAAGATTACAATATCAATTGTTATCCAGGTCAACTTAATCAGGTATTCATGAATGTCCTACTGAATGCTATAGATGCGATTAACGGCCAAGGAAGTATCGATATAAGTATTTATGACCGTCAGAGTAATGTGGACATTATAATAGCAGATACTGGTTCAGGTATTAATCCGGCTATTAGAAATATGATCTATGAGCCCTTCTTTTCTACTAAAGGACCTAGAAATGGCACTGGTCTTGGTCTTAGCATTTCTCAGTCAATCATTGACAAACATGACGGTCGTATTCGATTTGAAGATAACGTACCAAAAGGAACTAGGTGCATAATATCTTTACCTGTATAAGAAGGTTGTAATAGTCCGAAATATAGTCGTGTCAATTCTGACATATAGGAATTATTAGAGAGAGCATTGATACATAGAGCGTATACATTATGTATATAGTTTTGATTCTTAAGTACTTAGCGAATTTTACTCTTATAGCATAGTTTGGCATTGGTTATGTTTCTCTTTATGTACATCACAAAGAGATGATATATAAAATCACTGCATCATACCGCAAATTTGAGGAGTTAATCGAATTTGTAGAGACGGGCATCTTGTTCATACATAGAAGAGAATCTGGTGGTTTTCTGATGTTGAGTCAAAGTATTCGGTCCTATCTCGAAAAGAATCAATTGGGCGATAGTAACTATCACAATTTGTATTCTATTGATGATGAACATCCTATGTTTAATCGAATATTTAGGCTTTATCAATTACATCATTTGCCAGCTTTGTTGGTTATCAAAAACTATGAAGTTAAGGAAGTGGTGGTAGGACCAATATCAAAATTGGATTTGTTAAAGTGTATTTCAATAAATGGGGTTGATGAAAAAATATGACTTCATAGTTGTAGGTACGGGAGCTGGAGGTTCTACGATAGCATATAAACTAGGTTTGTCTGGGAAAAAAGTATTGGTGCTAGAAAGAGGTGACTTTTTGCCTAAAGAGACTGATAACTGGAATCCTGAGGCTGTGTTTACTGATGGTAAATATAGAACAAGTGAAAAGTGGCTAGATAAAGAGGAAAAAGAATTTGCGCCGTTCACACATTATTGTGTAGAAGGTAATACAAAGATGTATGGGGCTGCTTTGTTGCGTATGAGAGAAAGCGATTTTGAGGAAGTAAAAGATTGTGGGGGCGTTTCTCCTAGATGCCTTATCAACTTTGTGGCTACATAGTCTTATTATTCTGAAGCAGAGAAACTTTATTATGTACATGTTA
>CAYYBR010000412.1:0-2652 GCA_964470035.1 uncultured Saprospiraceae bacterium | reverse complement strand
CCCTCTCTGGTGATGTGTTTATATAGATCTCTCTGGCTTGGAGTACTGGTGCTTCTTGATTGACAGTCATATTAACTTGATTTTGTGCAGTGGTCGATGTCTTAATCGACAATAGAAATAATAGAACTAACATCTGCCTCATGATAATTTGGTTATCTATTGACAAAGGTCAGTCTCCTTATTTTCTACTTACTTGACATATATCAAGAAATAGACTCGCTCCGCTTCTTCCGTATTCTACTCATTGTCTCGGGTGTCATACCCAGCATAGACGCCAGGTAAATCAAAGGCACCCGATTAAATAGATCTGGATTAATGGCAAAAAAATGGACATACCTTTCCTCTGCACTCATGGATAGGTGTGTGATAACCCTTTCTTCTAAAGTAGCAAAACACTTAGTCAAGAAAGCTTTCTCCAATGCAGCCCACCTCGGCACTTCTTCAGAGATCCTATCATAGTTCGATTTTGATAGCGTAATGACTTCTACATCTTCTAGTGCTTGATAACTTACTTTTGATTTTTGATTGAATAAGAATGCTGATAGATCAACAGCAAAGTGCCCACTTGTTGAAATCCACTTGGTAACTTCTTTATCATTCTTTAGTAGAAACTCTCTCAATATCCCTTTTTCAACAAATCCTATTTGTCTGACATATTCTCCTTCCTTTAAGAAATACTCCCCTCTTGCAACATTCTTTCGGTGAAAGAGGTCCTGAATCTTCAGAAACTCTTTTTCTGTAAATCCCAAAGTATTGCCTATTTGGAGTTTAAGATCAGTCATGAAATTGCTTATTATTATTCACGACGCTATAGTTGTTCTCAACTTGGTTAATCTCTCTGCACTTTGAGGATCATGAGAAGGTAGATATATTAAGTTCACTTCTTTGCTTAACCTCTGTACTCCCCTTATTGTTTTCTTAGATTTACTAATATTCATATTGATACCACCTACTTCGCAATCCAATAATTGTTGTTCACTAAACGTCATATCACCAGCAAACAAAATGGAGTAGCCATCAACGTTTAACAATACGGATTGATGGCCTATTGTATGCCCAGGTGTAGACACTAATTTTAGGTTGTCAGTTATAGAATAAGATCGTCTAAACTCATCATTTGTCTTTTCACAAAGAATCAATTCAGGGTGAAACCATTTAGGGAATTTTCCTAGAGGAACACCTGAAGGTTTATCCCAATCCACTTTGGAGACTAAGAACTTTGACTTTTTAAAGTATTTTATGCCGTCGACATGGTCCAAATGCAAATGAGTCAATAAAACCGCATCTATCGCATCAATAGACAACCCTATATTCTTTAGTTGTTGATCGATTTCTTCTTCGCGTTTTACATTAAACTGCAGCATTTTGCGATAAATAAAATCTTCCGACCTAGTCTTGAAGTGATTTGAATCATAAAAATCAGTCGACTCCCCAGTATCAATAAGGTAGTTACCAAATGGAGATTCTATTACCCATGTCCAAATGGGCATTTCACCATGCCAATCGTTACTCATTACTATCTTTGGAAACCTTAAAAGCCCCCTTCCTGAATACTCAAAATGCTCTTTTTTTACGTTTACTGTACCAGTCTGTAAAGCGTGAACCTTAATATCATTGTTGAATTTTTTAGTTAACATGGTGCTCTAGTTCAAACATTGTTCTAATATTCTGTAATCAATTCTCTCTACAACATAAAACCAGATCTACCTTCACGAGATCTTAGCTTTTATATAAAACCTATTTCCATTCTATCGGCAGTATCAATTTACATTTGGCTACCCGTTGACTTCTTCTTCAAATTCATTACAGTCTAATCTTATCTCTCTATTTTTTAATTTGCTTTTCAGAAGAGTACAATAATGACTGTCTACTCTATCTCCACTATAAAATTTACAATTGTAGCAGGTTCGTTGGACCTGAATTATATCCTGTTGGTTTAATTGATATATCAGTTTAGTCAATGTATCGTATACAGTGCCCAAATCTTTTTTAGGAAAAGACGACAACTCTTCTTCAAACTGAGCGGCATATCCAGAAAGATTGCTGACCAATTCTTTACCTTTTGAGTTAAGTGACAAATTATATCTACGACTGTCTGAAGGCGACAAGTCTTTTTCGAGGAGTTCTTTTTTTAGTAATACTCTTACAGCATCACTTATTGTTGCTTTTGTGACGTTAAACTCCTTTGCCAAATGACTAACGTTACATATTTTCGTCTTGTGACCTGCAACAAACAAAAGTATTTGAATTTGAATAGGGCTTACTCCGTAGATCTTTGCCTTTTCCCAAAGCAAGCTCTTTAACGCTTCTGATACTCGCTCTAATCCGATTAATATTTTTGCTTCTAAATTCAAACGATATAATTAATAAACAATTGGCCACTCTAAAGTTAGCAATTCTAATTTAATTACTAATCACACCCTTCCATTTCGATAATGAAGTAACCTTTTCCCTTTATTTCTGACTCCCATGCAGGTCTCAAATTCTCAATATGACATAATCTACACTGCTTGGCAGTGAGTGGTTGGCCCTCTTGACCTTTTGCCTTTAGGTAGTCCTTTCCATAGTCATAAATAGTGGCACTATCAGTTATCTCTACAGGAGCAATAATATCAAAGTGCATAATACTGCCATCTCTTTTGGTCACATATG
>CAYYBR010000411.1:0-2668 GCA_964470035.1 uncultured Saprospiraceae bacterium | reverse complement strand
ACTAAATGGTACTTTTGACGCCATCTTATTGTAAGTCTTAACCAAAGTCCTATGTAGTGGATGATGATGGGACCATCTAAATCTCTTCGATTCCTTATTTACAGGTGCATTTTTATTCATCTAACTCTTTTGATCTATAAAATTGTACTAACTTTTTACTTTTTTGCTCAGTAATTCTAATGTTTGATCGGCACAATCCTGCCAAGAATATCCTCTGGCAAGACTTTGAGCATTCTCAATTTTCACCCGTCTATTATCTACATCGTTGATCATTTCTATTAATGCCTTAGAGGTAGCATCTATAGAGGTTGGATCATAATAATACCCTTCATTTCCTAGAAACTCCGGCATTGGCCCCTTACTAGAACACATTATTGGCCTCCCGCCCGACATATATTCGATTAAAATCGTAGGCATGTTCTCGCAGCTTGAGGAAAAAGCATAAGCATCAGCGGATTCACGTAACTCCCGTAGTTTAGACGATGAAACAAAACCCATTGATACAATGCCCGCCTTAGTAGCTTCGTTCTGATTTCTAATCTTAGCGACCTTATCTGCGATTCTTCTATAGTTTGCTGAGCCACAAAGAATCAATTCAATATGGACTCCGTCAAGGATAAGTTTTGCTACAGCAGATGCTAATATGTCTTGATGTTTGTATGCAGCAACTGGACTTATATATAATATCTTAAAAGGATTTTCTTTTGAATAGAGCTCAATGCTCCTCTGTTCCTTAATATCAAAGAACAATTCTTCGTCCGCGCCAAAGTGTATGATTTGTGACGACGTAGTAATATCATATGTACTTGTAATATATGATTGAGCATATTTGGATAAGTAAATAATTCCATTTGCTCTTGTAAAAGTCCTCAAGTGACTGATCTTTAATAAGATCATCTTCCATCTCCAACCGGAGCACCAACTATAACGCATGTATTCCGCTTTCTCAAAAGGGAGCATATTCATGCAACAGGTGACAAATGGGCGAAAAGTTCCCGTATATATTCCGCCTGGCACATATAAAACATCACAGCACTCTTCTTTCAACTGTTTCGACAATAGATATCTTCTCCAGTAATTCTTAACAAGAGTCGATTTCGAAAAATATTTACTCGATTTTTTTTCCAACCAATCATGATTGCTAATATTATCAAGTAAATCATCAGCGGCCCAAATAATTATTCTATCAAAACCATAAACATTTGGTCGAAGATGAGAAATTAACTGAACCAAGTAGTTCGTAATTCCACCGCTCCTGGCATTAGATGCGTCTATACCTAATGTCATCAATTCGATTTAATTCTTACCTTGTTACTCCACATCTTTCCCTACATAACTTCAGACATAACCTAATTCGCTCAACTCTCTTCCGGCAAAATGGTCAAATAGCTGTTGGGCTTCAAGATTGAAATTATTCTTCCAATCACCAGCAACTCCTTTTCTAAGAAAACTTTTTTTGTCTTCTTCCCCTGGTTTTCGTTTTGACATATTAGCAAAGGAATATTTACTAACAATATGATCTACTTCAATTGTGTCTGGAGTTACTCTTCCTAGTTGAAGCACAATTTTCTCCAATTCAAAAGAACACTCTGAAAGTAGGCTCTCATACTTAACCAAGATTTTTGGCTCATCTCTTTCCAAATAACTTCTAACAAACTGCGCCCATGAAAATCTATTCATTTCATTGGGATATTCTGAAAACATGTATCTTATGAAACGTGGCATATTAGTTCTTACATCCTCATAATTATCAAACTTCAATCGATCTCTATATCGTCTTACAGTTCGATCAGACACTTCATTATTGCCTAGTAAAAGGTGATAATAGTAAGAAACCATTACATCTCTACCATCTCGAACTAGAACTATGGGCATACTAAATTTAGAGCTGTTGAGGTGATGACCGTGCATTATTGATTCCCTAAACTGGGGCAACTCATTCTCGGGAAAATCTAACATCAATAGATCTGACAACATTTTACATAGCCACGTACCTCCCGATTTAGGGAATTCAGTAACTAGAATCAATTTCAAACTTCTTGACATGTGATACCACAACAAGTGTCTCTGAAGAGCTCCAATTCTAATCTTTACTCGATCGAATCTTTTATTACTCAATTTTACTATTACTTGTCTTCGAATCCAATCTTAGTCTTCTTGCCATCTCCCCCATGGTTGATATATCTATGAGACCCTTATCTTCAAGTTCTCTGGCATGGGACAAAATTTTACTTAAACCAGAAATATGCTCTCTAGTTCTGTATCCAAAATTGTATGGGTGAAACCATATATGCAGTATTCCCTTGTCTTTAGCCGCTTTGTTCAAGCCTGATATCACTTTTTGTGTCAAGATGTTCAATGATTGATACTTTCTCATACCATAGTGCCCTTTTCTATAAAGCATACTGCCAGGTATTTCAACAAGGTCATTGTTTATTATTCTAGCTTTTACAAGCTTTGGGGATGTCGGCAAAAATGAGTCAATTGCCTGCAATACTTTCCTTAGTCTTCTATTATATCTCGTATATTTTTCAATATATGGCCCCCGATACGCTCTTATACCACATTTAGCCAAAATATCCTTATGTCTTATTTGATTCTTAGTGAATACCATAGATT
Organism: uncultured Saprospiraceae bacterium; assembly: GCA_964470035.1. Classification (GTDB taxonomy): domain Bacteria; phylum Bacteroidota; class Bacteroidia; order Chitinophagales; family Saprospiraceae; genus JAJRXG01. The sequence goes on along the minus strand of CAYYBR010000411.1, from coordinate 49 downwards.
CAATTACAAACTCATCATTTGACAATACTTCAATAGATGCTCTTAAATC
>CAYYBR010000410.1:0-2670 GCA_964470035.1 uncultured Saprospiraceae bacterium | reverse complement strand
GGTCAGAATATAGTCATTCTCTTTGTCATCCTTATCTAAAGCAAAAGAAGAATCCATCACGACCGTTCCTTTAGTCAACTTTGCCATGCAGGTAGAACAAGCCCCGCTTGAACAAGAGAAGGGTGGATTAGCGCCTTTTTTAACCAAAGCATCCAAAATGCTTGTATCATCATCTATGGCAATATTGTGCTCCTCTCCATACAGCTTGACTTTTACTTGGGCTGTACCTCTAAACGTATTAACTGTATTGTTATCTTTTTTAGGCGTTCCAAAAAACTCTACCATGATATCTTCTGGGGCGACATAGATGTTTTGCAGACTATTCGTCACCATATCCATCATGATACTCGGGCCACAAATGAGATATTTTTGCTGGACGCCTTTTGCCTCATTATTGATCAAAAAATCTTGTACGCGTCGTTCTTGTAAGTAGCCAGTCCATCCTCTCCAGACTACTTCTTGCTGACCCAACCACCCTTGAATGCCTTTTGCTTTACCCAGCTTGGGAATACTGAGGATATGTCGCACATGGAATCTGCCAGCATATTTAGCTTCAAGTCCTTTCAGATTTTCTTCAAATATGATACTGTCTTGGTCTCGACTGCCGTATAATAAGTTTACTCGGCTGTTGGGCTCTTCTTCTAAGACGGTTTTTAGAATAGACATCATCGGAGTAATCCCACTACCTCCGGCAAATAGATAATAATCATTATTGTTGCCAGCTTGTATATCTAAGGTGAATTTTCCCGTAGGCGGCATCACCTCTATTTTACTTCCGGCTTCTATATGATCATTAATATAATTTGATACTCTTCCTCCTTCTACTCTTTTGACTGTAACAGCAACTTCCCCGTCCAAAGGACTGGTACATATAGAATATGCTCTTCTGCAGGGCTCTCCATTGATCTCAAAATTTACAGTTAGATATTGGCCCGCCCGAAAGCTAAATGTTTCTTTTAGTGCCTGAGGGATATGGAAATAGATAGAAGTTGCATCTGGAATTTCACGAACTATTTTTTCTACTTCTAAGGTGTGAAAACTATTAGCCATTCATCTTATTTTTAGTCACCATATCCAAGGCTACATCAATAATCATATCCTCTTGTCCACCGACCATTTTTCGCTCACCCAATTCATTTAGAATGGCTCGGGTATCTAATCCATATTTTTTTGCTGCTCTTTCGGAGTGTAATAAGAAACTAGAATAGACTCCTGCGTATCCTAAGGAAAGTGTCTCTCTATCTACTTGAACAGGGCGCTGTTGAAGTGGTCGAATGACGTCATCAGCAATGTCCATTAATTGAAATAAATCAGCATTATGTTCTGCGCCCATTTTATTTAACACAGCTATTAATACTTCCAAGGGACAATTACCTGCTCCTGCGCCCATGCCAGCTAAAGATGCATCCAACCGGTTAGCACCTTCTTGCATGGCCACAATCGTATTAGCGACACCTAACGAAAGATTGTGATGACAGTGAATACCGATTTCTGTCTCTGGTTTTAGTATGTCTTTAAAGGCTCGGATTCTGTCTCTGACTTCGTGCATCAATAATGCGCCTGCAGAGTCGGTTACATATACGCATAATGCGCCATAGTCCTCCATCAACTTTGCCTGCTTCGCTAGATTTACGGGGTCATTCATGTGTGCCATCATCAGAAATCCAGAAACGTCCATCCCCATTTTTCGTGCCGCTTCTATATGTTGGGCAGAAATATCTGCTTCTGTAGAATGGGTGGCTACTCTTACAGATACAACACCCAAGTCTCTTGCTCTTTTTAAATCATCTATAGTGCCGATACCAGGGATGAGTAAGGTGGTCAATTTTGCATGTGTCAATAATTCTGCTACCCCTTCTAACCAATCCCAATCGGTATGAGCGCCAAAGCCATAATTAAAGCTTCCTCCTGTTATTCCATCTCCATGAGCGATTTCAATCGCATCGACTTTGGCCTTATCCATAGCGATGGCAATATCTTTGATTTGCTGTTTGGAGTATTGATGCTGAATGGGATGCATACCATCCCTCAGTGTTACATCCTGAATATATAATTTGTGCATGATTTCTATTTTTTATGCAGTCGTCAAACTCATTGCTGCAAATCTATCTGCGGTTGCCATTGCAGCACTCGTCATAATATCTAGATTCCCAGCGTAGGGAGGTAGATAATGACCTGCACCTTCTACCTGCAAAAGGATAGTCGTTTTTAATCCATGTCGATTACCTAAACCTTCTATAAAGACAGGTTTATCTTCGGGAATATCATCAAATTGTACTTCTTGATGAAGCGTATATCCAGGCACATATTTCCGTACCTCTTCCACCATTCGATGTACACTTTGTTTGATGGCTTCTCGATCTGCTTGTTCACTTAACGTAAATACTGTATCTCTCATGACTACTGGAGGTTCAGCAGGGTTTAGTATGATGATGGCTTTCCCCTTATCAGCACCTCCAACTTCCTCAATGGCATGAGCAGTTGTCTCTGTAAATTCGTCAATATTAGCTCTGGTTCCCGGGCCTGCAGATTTGCTGGAGATGGAGGCCACAATCTCTCCATAATGAACCTTGGCAACTCTATTGACTGCCGCTACCATAGGAATAGTAGCTTGTCCTCCACAAGTAACCATATTCACATTTTTTACATTGTGAGTCTCATCAAAATTGA
>CAYYBR010000409.1:1340-2670 GCA_964470035.1 uncultured Saprospiraceae bacterium | reverse complement strand
TCACTGCATTTTCTCTTCAAGGTCAAGGTACCATCAGTGGTGTGGTTTTAGACGAGAGCGGTGAGGCTTTGATAGGAGCAAATATCATAGTCCAAGGTACAACCGAAGGTACCGTCTCAGACTTTGATGGTTCTTTTAGCTTTAATACAACACAGTCATTTCCACTCACTGTTGTAGTTTCTTTTACTGGGTATAGTTCTCAAGATATCGTTCTTAACGGACCGACTTCCTCTATGAATGTATCTTTAGTAGAAGGATTATTACTCGGCAGTGACGTAATAATTTCGGCTTCTAGACGCCGTGAAAAAATACAAGAGGCTCCGGCTTCTGTATCTGTTATCACAGCCAGAAAATTACAAGCAACACCTAATGATAATGCCGCTAGAGCTATTATCAATGAACCAGGTGTATACGTCCAGCAACAAGGTGCTGGCCGTGTCAACATCCAACTAAGAGGGGATGGCGGTATTTTTGGATCAGCTTCGTTCCCGATCATAGACTACAGGTCTTTATCAGGTCCGGGATTAGGAACTTTTGATAACCTGAACTCTCCACTTAACAATCTTGATATAGAAAGAATCGAGGTAGTAAGAGGCCCTGGTTCTGCACTTTATGGTCCTGGTGTAACATCAGGAGTCGTGCACTTTATCACAAAGAGTGCGATAGATCGTCCAGGTACGTCTTTCGAGCTTATCGGTGGTGAGTTAAGTACGATTGGCTTATCAGTAAGACATGCTACAAAGGTCTCGGACAAATTCGGATTCAAGATCAACGCGGTTGCAAAAAGAGGTGGCGAGTTCACTTATGATTTCGCTGATCCAATAGATGCTGCGCAGATAGGTCTTACACAAAACACAGTTTCTAGACCTACGATTACTAATCAGATCGTAGATCTTTCACAACCAGGCACATTACTTTTGGGTGCTGATGATCTTGATCCAGATGGTGATGGTAATCCTATACAAGATGACTGGAGTCAGTTTGTCCTGAATGGTACATTAGAATTCAGACCACAAGATGACTTATCTTTTGTCCTAGCAGGTGGTACAAATGGTGCTTCAGCAGTATTTTATAATTCTCAAGGTGTCGGCCTTTCTCAGGCTATTGAATATTGGACACAAGCAAGATTACAAAAAGGAGGTCTTTTTGTTCAGGCGTTCTACTTGACTAATAGTGGAGGATCTGATGACAACCCGACTTTCCTGTACAACACAGGAAATTCTACAGGGATAGCAAGAAAACAGTTTGAGGCACAAGGCCAATATAATTGGGATATACCGAGCTTTTTGAATTCCAACTGGACTGGAGGTGTTGATTATAGACTTTCTGT
>CAYYBR010000409.1:0-1240 GCA_964470035.1 uncultured Saprospiraceae bacterium | reverse complement strand
GAGCAGTAGGAGCTCCATCTCAGCTCCAAGTAAATATTGACTTCCCAGTAACCACCTTTAATGTTCCTGGTGTAGGGGCTGTTGGTTCTGCGTGGTTATTAGGAAACAATGGACAGCAAACTTTTGGAGATAATCCGGAGATAGTTTGGAACTCTGTATTGCAGGGATTAGGTGTGCCTAACTTGCCAGTCGGTACTCCAGGCTTACCAAATGCCGTAGCATATGGTTTAGCTACCCAAGGATTACTTCCTCAGTTACTTCCAGGCGTAGTCCAAGGCTTGGTAGCCCAAGGAGTACCAGCCGAATTAGCACAATCCACAGCTAATAATCTAGCTGCATATCTTGGTAATCCTGTTAATTTCCCTGGAGGATTCACGGGAGAGTTCGCAGGACGTAATTTATTCAATGATCAGCCTTTAGGCTTGATAGATGCGCCTTCTGCATCCTTAAGAACAGAGGATACATGGGAAGTAGGTTATAAAGGTTTGGTAGGAGATAAACTAGGTGTAACTATCGATGTATATAATAGATCTATAGATGGAGCCACTCTATTTACAGGTATAAGTCCTACCTATAGTTTGGAGAATATTAATATCGCCGCAGACTTACTCGCTAATATTGATGGTGGGGGTATAGAGAGTTTCTTAGCAGGAGAGCTGGGTGCTTTAGGTCCTGAAGCGGCTGGTGCGCTGGCAGCTGGATTAACACAGCAAGTATTAGCAGGCTATCAAACAGCAGCAGGAGGTGCTGAGGCTGCATTGTTACCAGCTATCCAAGGATTTGGAGCAGCGGGCGTTTTAGCTTGGACACCAACCCAAGAGCTACCACAAGGTATAGGTCCACTGTACGCAGCAGGCTATAGAACCTTTGAAGAATTTGATTACTGGGGTGCAGATATAGGTTTAAACTACTTCATAAATGATGACCTTTCCATCTTTGGTAACTACTCGTGGATATCAGAAAATGAATTTGAGCCACAGATTCAAGGTGTAGAAGGTACAGAGCTAACAAGGATATCTCAACCTGAAAATAGATTCAGACTAGGTTGGAACCTTACACCGGAGTTTGGTTGGAGGGCTAATATGGCTTACCAATATGACCCAAGCTTCACAGTAGATTTAGGTCAGTTTTCAGGTGATACAGATGTGAAGAATCTAGTGGATGCTGGTGTAGGATATAAGTTTGACAATGGCCTAACAATTGCCGCTACCGCTCAGAACTTATTTGATAATCAGTATAG
>CAYYBR010000408.1:0-2672 GCA_964470035.1 uncultured Saprospiraceae bacterium | reverse complement strand
ATCTTAATTATGTTGCTAAATACCTAAAAGGGTCAGGAGGGCAACTTGTGATGACAGATGGGTCGATTATCCCAGTTAGTAAGTCTAGGAAGGACAGTGTGATCCAGTGTTTATAAAGTCAACTGAGTAAGTCATACTGGCCAGTCAGTAATTCTGATGGTCAATTGATTAAAGAGACTTTTATGTTGTGGTATCCAAAATACCATTCATGAAATTCTCAATAGGATTATTGTGTTTACTTAGTTTTATTTGCAGCGATCATATTCTTACGTCTCAATCTTTAGAAGTAGAGCTATCTAACGGCGGTATTGTTTTTCCATCGATGTCATTAGATGAAAGAAACGCGCTTACTCCCAATACAGGCCAGTGCATCTTTAATATTGAATCTAATACTTTAGATTGCTACGACGGGGCAGATTGGATTTCAATGTTGAACGATAGAGAGTTTCAGATTGATCAATCTCCTAAAACCCAATCTGTCTTACGACCAGTTGATTTTACAAATGTCGAAGCTTATGGCCAGAGTACTCATATTGATGGTGCTAATTTGATTGTAGGCGATCCTTTTGATGAAGATAAAGGAGCCGTCTATATTTATACTTATAATGGGCTGGAATGGATACAGAAGGCCTTTCTTACTGAGGAGGATGGCGATAGTGATTATCAGTTTGGCTATAGTGTGTTTCTCGAAGGTGACGTAGCTATAGTCGGGGCTCCTCTGTCACGAAATAATAATGAAGAAACAGGTGCTGTTTACTCTTTCAAGCAAGATGGATCGTCCTGGATTCCTCAGGATACAATTCATGCGATAGATGGGGGAGATGCTGATAGGTTTGGGGAGTCAATATCCATGCACGATGAGTTTTTGATTGTAGGTTCGCCAAGATCCAGTAACGATGGTGATGCAAGGGGCAGGGTCTATATCTATGAGTTGATCGAAGATAAGTGGTCTCTAGATACCATATTAACTCCGACTTCAAATGATACCGATACCTTCGGACAGCGAGTAGTTAGTTCTCGAGGTTACATAGTTGTCGCGAACGAAGACTATAGTAGAGAGACTGATTCCGTCTATATTTATAAGCGGACAGGAGAAGCCTGGAGTCTAATCAAAAGCTTGCGTTCTGAAAGTGACCTAAGTGAATTTGGCCCAACGCTAGCTTTGGAGGGTTCAGAATTATATGTCACCGGACGCAAGACAACTGATGAGGTAGACACAGATTACATTTTTGTCTTTAAAGAAACATTAGATGGTGACTGGAAAGAAGTTCAAGCCATAGAGTTTGATGAACCTTCCGCTTTCTATTCAGATATTCGTTTAGCGGCAACTGATAATTTATTGGTTACAGCTTATTATTCTCGCCAGAATGGTGGAGTCGTGATGTCCTATCATCGCAATGGCTCAGATTGGAAATTGAAAAATAGATTTACGCCTTTTGGGACGAGCTCCCTGATACACTCGCTTTCGCTTTCTAATGATTGTATGGCGTTAGGCATGAGAGAATTCACCACTGACAACATAGAATTCGGAGGGATATTTATTTACTAAAAAATATATGCATATGAAAAGCTTTTTGGTCATGCTGGTGTTGTGTCTTTCAAATCTTGTTTATTCCCAAGGTCTTCTTGTAGAAGAAAACCACACTGTATTATTTGGCGCTGATACTATCGGCGCAGGTGTGAAAACTATGTGGTTGCCGCATAAAGCTGCCTTTAGGACAGGCGGAGTTGGTGCTATACGAGTGAATGGGCAAGCTTTTAACGCAGGGATCACTTGGGATGCCGATGATATTGGTTCTTTTTCATTTGCATCAGGACATGGCTCAAGGGCTTCGGGCATATATACTATTGCTATGGGCCTAAGTGCAGAAGCTACAGGATTCCATTCAATGGCCATCGGAGCTGGTGTTACATCTTCTAACTTGTATTCGCTTGCGCTTGGCAATGGATCTAATGCATCTGGCCGATTTTCCTTAGCCATGGGACATGATTCGGAAGCAGAAGGAAGCGAATCAACTGCGCTTGGCAGTAGGACAAAAGCCGTAGGAGAAACTTCTCTTGCTACTGGTTTTGAAACAGAAGCGTTAGGAATGCGCTCTTTATCCTTCGGTGATAGTACGATAGCTATGGGCCCTAACTCTGTAACTATGGGTAATAGAACTACAGCAATCTCTCATTCTGAGGTAGTCTTAGGACAATATAATACTCTGTATAATTCAGTAGGATATAATGGGGACCTTTGGGCAAGTGATGATAGACTGTTTGTAGTAGGTAATGGGATTAGCAAAAGTGATCGTTCAGATGCCATCGTTGTTTTAAAAAACGGAAAAACAGGTATTGGTTCAAGTGATCCAAATGTTGTGTTAGAAGTGATAGGTGACGGAGATGACCAAGGAGGAGTGGCGGGCTTTAATGAAGTAAGTGCTTTTTTTAAAAATAAACTAGCTGATACCCACTCGGCAATGTCCATAGACGCAAGTGCAGGGAGAGATGCTATAATTTATCTTTCTGAAGATAGTGTGGCTGTCTGGGATGTTAGACATGATAAAAGTGCCAATAGTGATTTTAATATTAGATACCATGGTGATGCGGGAAATGATACGAAGTTAAGTTTAGATATAACAGGAAATCTTACAATTGACGGTGTGCTTAATCCGAGTTCAGATGTAAAT
>CAYYBR010000407.1:0-2672 GCA_964470035.1 uncultured Saprospiraceae bacterium | reverse complement strand
TATTAGGCGTTGGCGCCTCGCACACCACTTTGATGAATACCAAGTGGGATGTAGTCGACCACTTGGAGCGAGCACATTATTTTAGAAATGCCCTATTGAAGACACAAGAAATGGTGAAAGAGGCTGACCCTGATTTAGTAGTCATTTTGGGCTCTAATCACTTCAGAGGCTATTGGCTAGATATGATGCCATCTTTTTGTATAAGCGTAGGTGAAGTGGATTGTGCCGGAGAGCATGGCACACCTAAAGGAGAACAACTCACGAATCAACCTTTAGCGATTGACATTTGTAATAGCTTGATGGATAGTAATTTCGATATGGCCTTTTCTACTCGACTCGGAGTTGATCATGGTATTAGTCATGCTATTCAATGGGTATTGGGGGAAAATAAAGTACCGGTTGTACCGATAGTCATCAATTGTTTTGCTCCTCCCCTACCAAAGATGGACCGATGTCTTGATTTTGCGCAAGCGCTAAAAAAAGCTATAGCGGAACTTCCAGAGGATATGAAAGTAGCAGTAATCGCTACAGGTGGACTTTCACATCAGTTGCCTTTTCCCGATTGGAGAAAACCACAATCTGACAATGATGATTTCTTAGTAGATTCTTGGAAGAATGGTCGAAAGGATTGGACTGTATATGAAAAAAGAAGGAGGGAGATCATTGTTAATTCACCGCCACAACTCAATGAAGAGTGGGATAGAAACTTCCTCTCTCTTATGAAGGAAGGCAAGTTGAATACGCTACCATCTACAATAGAAGATGAACAATTAACTACTGTAGCTGGGAATGGAGCTAATGAAGTAAGAGCATGGATGATTATGGCAGCAGTATTGGATAATCAGCCTGCGGATATACTATGCTATTCTCCAATGCCAGAGTGGCTAACAGGTATGGCAGTTGCTACAATTACACCTCAGCCTATCTAATATTTATATCATTTATTAAACAAAACTTTCAACGTAAAATAAACTACTTATGTCAGTTTGGACAGATTTATCAGGAATACCATTTAGTGTAGAATTTGTAGATGCAGGTGGACTAAAAACCAGAGCCTTAATAGCTGGTGAAGGAGAAGACATCATTTTCATGCATGGAACGAGTGGACACTTAGAAGCCTTCAGTCGTAATATCGTTGCCCACGTAAATGCGGGCTATAAATGCCACGCCATAGATGCCATGGGCCATGGCTATACAGATAAGCCAGATTTTAATTATGAAATTCCGAAGTATGCACAACATGTCTTAGACTATATGGACGCGCAGGGAATTGAAAAAGTACACTTCGGAGGAGAATCACTAGGAGGATGGATAGCCGCTTATATTGCTATTCACAATCCTGAGCGCGTAAAGACGCTTCAGCTCATTGCGGCAGGAGGGACTAAAATAAATCCGCCTGTAATGAAAAGAATCAAGGAGAGCACAAAGAAAGCTGTCCTGGAAGACGATATCGAATTGACAAGAGCAAGACTTCAATTATTAATGCATGACAATGCCGACGCTACAGATGAGTTGGTGGACGTGAGATATAAGATCTATCACAATCCGGCTTTTCAAAAGAACATAGACAAGCTACTTTGTATGCAGGAGTTGGAGATTCGCCAAAGAAATGTTTTAAAAGTCGAAGATTTAGAAAAAATAAAGACACCTACGCTCATAATATGGGGTAGAAATAACCCATTTGGAGAAGTGCCGGAAGCAGATAAAATGCACAAGGCTATCGAAGGTTCTCAATTAGAATTATTTGATGAATGTGGGCACTGGCCTCAGCACGAGCATCCTGAGTTATACAATAAAGTCGCCATCGATTTTTTAAATAAACACAGAGGCTAAACATCCTTACAATGGCTAAATTTTCAAAACAAGAAGTACTATATACACTTAAGGAACAAGGCATGGTTCCTCTTTTCTATCACCCAGATATAGAACTGGGCAAAAAGGTGTTAGAGGCTTGCTATAAAGGAGGAGGCAGAGTCATCGAGTTTACAGCCAGAGGCGATTTTGCTTATGAAGTTTTTGCAGCCTTGAATAAATTCTGTCTAACAGAATTACCAGAAATGGTCATGGGCGTTGGTTCTATAACAGACGGTGCAGCAGCCTCCCTATATATTCAGCTAGGGGCTGATTTTGTAGTGACTGCCTCTTTCAAGGAGGATATTGCAAGATATTGCAACCGACGGAAAGTTCCTTACATGCCTGGGTGCGGTACATTGACAGAAATAGGAACGGCAGAAGAGTGGGGATGTGATATAGTGAAATTGTTTCCTGGAAGTGTGTATGGTCCTGGATTTGTAAAAGCGATTCTTGCTCCACAGCCTTGGACAGAAATTATGCCTACAGGAGGCGTTGTCCCTTCGGAGGAAAACCTGAAAGGATGGTTTGATGCAGGGGTGATTTGTGTTGGAATGGGTTCTAAATTGATAGGAAAACAAATTCTGGAACAAAAAGACTTCAAAGGATTGGAGAAAAAAACCAGAGATACACTATCACTCATTAAGAGACTGAGGTAAGATTTTGAGCATGCCTTTTTAGCACAAGCTTGGTTGTTGCATGTCGATGATTTTAAATAATTAGAACACCTAATAAACATATGAATAGAAATATAGAGGCAGCAGCCAAACGATTAAGAGAAGCTGCTCAGAAATCAGTTCCTTGTAAACCCGTGAGAGATT
>CAYYBR010000406.1:0-2683 GCA_964470035.1 uncultured Saprospiraceae bacterium | reverse complement strand
TTCTTGATCTGCCATGGCGCCAAAGACAACGACATTATAAGACTCGCGATAATCTTCGGAGGTCTCTTCCTTCAGATGTTTGATCTCCTGTATACACCCTCTGCATCGAGTCCCAAAGAATAGTACGAGAGAAGGCTTTCCTTTCAAGTCTTCTAGCGTGATGTTCTGCTCGTCAGTATCAGGCATCGAAAACTCCGGAAATGATTCTCCCACAGTAGTAAGGAACCCCTGTCCTACAGTTACCTGGACTGCACTGACGATGATGACTAAGGAGATGATATGTTTTTTCATAAGTATGCTCTACGAAGATATAACGTTCATGTAGGATGATCCTTATATTTTGTTAGTTGAGGTCATGCAACCTCAAAGATATTAGTTCTCAACAAGAGATAGGCCTTTTCTCGAGTATCACCATAGTAGTCGGTATAAGGATTGGTTCTGGATTTTTCTTCTTCCTGCGCCCCTTGGAGGCATAGTGTCCAATCGTCATCGTAGGTGTATATTTGTCTCTATGATTGGGGGGTATCGGTTGGGTCTCGTTTGTCTCATCGGTCGATATCTTCTCCCCAAAGCGAAGAAAGTAATTCGCTGCATATGATTTTTCAGTACTTTATTAATTGTACTAAGTAGAATCTGTAATCTTGAAACTATACACTGATGCAAAAAAATAAGGTTGTAAGACTCATAGCTTATCTCGGCATAGTGGTGCTGACTGTATTAGGATTAATGGGTGTGATACCTTTAGTTAGGTCTGAGTTGGCACTAGGAGATGTATGCCCTAAAATAGTCGGCATACCTGCTTGTTTTATCATACTGGGATGTCTCATCTTCATCACCTTCTATTTGTTTAGAATTGCAAAATTTGGGTCTAAGCTTTTCTGGATAGGAACATTGATTGCATTGAGCATCGCTACATTTGGATCTGTGAGTAATATGATCGGGTATATACCATGTCCGAAGACCGCAGGTGGTACCCCAATGTGCTACCTGTCTTTTTTGGTTTTTGGGGGAATCGCAGCTTTTAGACTTTTGGAGATGCGATTTTCGGCCAGCTAACTGCAAATAAAAAAATCCGTAGACAAGATGAATTACCACCTTGTCTACGGATCAAACCTTTTAATATAAATAGAAAGTATAGCTAGTTCGCCTGTACAGGCTCGAGGCTCAACTCCGTTATCGTGCTCTCAAGTTTTTTAATTTGAGATTCGTTGATGCCTTTGATCTTTCTCTCGACGATGTTGACGGCGATGTTCTTTTCCTTTGCATTCACCTCAAACTCTTCGATGATCTCAATGACATCTATATCGATAGAGATGGATTTGGATGCATCGATATTGACCGTGCTATTCTCAGGTATGGCGTTAAGTGCTCTTTGGATGTTGGCCTTGTTCAAGAAGGTAACATCTTCGCTGAGCTGTAGCGTAACTTCGCCTCCGTTAGGATGTACATGCGTGTCAGTCTCGAATAAGAAAGGTTTCTTGTAGTTTTCATAGAGTACAAAGAAGATGGCAACAGCCATGCCGATACCGATTCCCATAAGTAAATCGGTCAATACGATACCTACGATAGTTACCATAAATGGTAAGAATGAGTGCCAGCCTTTTTTGTACATCTCCTTAAAGAGACTTGGCTTGGCGAGTTTATATCCTACAAGGAATAAGATCGCGGCAAGACATGACAGCGGGATCATGTTGATAACAAATGGAATCATGACTGCACTGAAGAGCAAGATGACACCATGAGAGATAGCAGATATTTTAGTTTTTCCGCCAGAAAGAATATTGGTTGAGCTTCTGACGATTACTTGAGTGACTGGTAGGCCTCCGATTAATCCAGATACCATATTGCCGATTCCTTGTGCACGGAGTTCCTGGTTGGCAGGGGATACTCTTTTCATCGGATCTAACTTATCTGTAGCTTCAAGACACAATAGTGTCTCTAGTGAAGCGACGACGGCAATAGTGATAGCTACAGTATATACTTGAGGATTCGTCCAGGCTGAAAAATCAGGGAATGTTAAAAGATTCAGCACACCTGATAATCCTTGAGCCTCTGGGATAGATACAACTTGGTCAGGCTGTAATCCGAATGAGGTGCCATTTAGTACGAGGTTGAGGATGATGCCCAAGGCTACCACAACTAGCGGTCCTTGGATGATCTTGAAGAGAGAGACCTTCTTCATGAACTTTTGCTCCCAAAGAATCAAGATAGCTATAGACAGAACAGTGATCAGTACTGCGCCTGGTGTGATGCCATCTAGCATGTAGTAGAACTGTGAAAATGTATTGTGCCCATCAGCTTGAGAGAAAGCAAGGTTTCCTTCATAGTCCTTGTCATATCCAAGGGCATGAGGTATTTGCTTGAGGAAGATGATGACACCGATACCGGCGAGCATCCCTTTGATTACGGAGGATGGGAAGTAGTATCCGATGATACCAGCCTTTACTACGCCAAGGATAAACTGGAATATACCTGCGAAGACCACTGCTAACAAAAAGATATCAAATGCGCCAAGATCCTGGATGGCTGTAAGTACGATTACTGCTAATCCAGCTGCTGGTCCACTTACACCAAGTGGCGAACCACTGAGTGCACCTACGACGATACCTCCAACTATACCGGCTATAATACCTGAGAAAAGAGGAGCTCCTGAGGCTAGAGCGATCCCTAGACAGAGTGGGAC
>CAYYBR010000405.1:0-2683 GCA_964470035.1 uncultured Saprospiraceae bacterium | reverse complement strand
CTTTTATTGGATGCGCAATGAGCAACGAGCTGCTCCCAATCTTGACTCAACGTGTCAGCATTGTTCCGTATTTGCGTGATGGTTACTTTCATGAAGTTGCTATCTAGGCTTCTCTAATTAATTACTCTAACGATATCATGACACTGAACGCCAACGATATCTCAAACTTGTGAACTGCCAATCATATTACTCTAAAGCAAAAGCGATAATCTGATTTCCTTTTTCTGTTCCTAATTTTTCTCCTCCGCAAGCGATAACAATGTATTGCTTGCCATCTACTTCATAGGTGGATGGAGTTGCGAAAGCCGGAGCAGGCAGTTTGTATTGCCAGATGGCTTTACCTGTATGTCTATTATAAGCTCTAAAATATCCATCCTTGGTTGCACCTATGAATAGCAGACCATTTTCTGTGATTAAAGGACCGCCATAGTTCTCTGTACCAGTGTTGGTAATCCCTTGTTCTACGAGTGAGGGTGTTTCTCCAAATGGGACAGACCAAATGTAAGAGCCGTCATTCAAGTCGATAGCATGAAGTGTTCCCCATGGTGGAGATATGACAGGTAGTCTATCCGAATCTAGAAATTTTCTGTAGCCTGTATGCAGATAAAGGTCCGATGTAAAAGAGTCATCTTGGTGGTCTTTCTTATTTGAGATAGCATCAGAATCAAGTGGCGTGTCTATGTCCATAATGTACTCCATCAGTGCCTCATGTTCTTCTTGGGATAATTGTGGGAACCCCGGCATTTTGCCCTGGCCATTGATAATTACCTCTGTAACATAGTCAGTAGAGTAGTTGTCGGAAAGGCCAAGTAATGATGGAAAGTCACTACTCGGTATACCGCGTCTATCACTACCATGACAAGTAGAACAATTGATTAGATAGCTTCTATATCCAAGGTTATCGTCTTGCTGATTATTAGTCCTCATCTGCAAGATCCATGGCATCTCATTGGAGTTGATATATAGGATACCCCGCGACGGATCGGCACCTGCGCCTCCCCATTCGGCCCCGCCATCATAGCCTGGAAGGAGTAGGACAGGGTCTAATCCTGGTGGGACATATACACTGTTATTCATGTTAGCAATAGAATCCTTTATCCATAGTTTGTCTTTAGTATATGGATTTACTTCATCGACAGTTATCGTATTTGATTGTCGTGCAAAAGGCTTGGGTAGATTGGGTATGGGTTGTGTAGGCCACGCTTCTTCTCCGATAAGGTTAGAAGTTGGTACCTCTACTTCTTCGATCTCAAATAGTGGTTCTCCAGTCTTGCGGTCAAAGACGAAGATGTAGCCTTGCTTTGTTATTTGTGCTACAGCAGCAATTTCTTTTCCATTGCGCTTTACTGTGATTAAGTTAGGAGGTGCAGGTGGATCTCTGTCCCATATATCGTGATGTACAAACTGAAAGTGCCATAGTCTTTCTCCAGAGGATGCGTCTAACGCAAGTAGACTATTAGCATATAGATTTGCTCCTTTTCTATCACCACCATAGAAGTCAGGGGCGCACGATCCAGTAGGCACATATACGATGCCTAGTCCTTTATCTATTGCCATGCCGGCCCAGTTATTTGCTCCTCCGATGATCGCGTTCTTATATGCTTCCTTGTTCTGCCATGTGTCGTATCCTTGTTCTGATGGATAAGGAATAGTATGAAAGACCCAAGCTAACTCGCCACTGATGATATTAAAAGCTAGGATGTCTCCTGGGGCAGCTTTTCTTCCCTCTGAAACCCTTGTTGGCAGGATGATGATATCGCCATAGATGGTGCCTGGTGTCGTAGACGTGAGGTATTTGTCTCTTGCAATCTGAGGAAGCCCAATTCTCATATCTACCTTGCCATCCTCGCCAAAGGACTTTATAGGTTCGCCATCCTTGGCATTCACTGCATACAGATAAGAATCACTGACATATAGGATTCTCTCTTCAGTAGCATTGGACCAATATGCTACACCGCGACTCGCAGATTTCTTTACACTTTCTTCTACTGTCCATATTTCTTTACCTGTTTTAGCGTGTATGGCCACAGGTTGTTTGGCTGGATCTACACCATATAAGATAGTGTCTATGATGATAGGGTTCATCTGCATTTGCCCTTTGATCTTAGTCTCGTAACTCCAGGCCACCGCGAGATCAGTGACATTGTCTAATGTAATCTGTGAAAGGGTAGAGAAGTGATTGCGATCGGGTCCTCCGAGATATTCGGACCATGAAGTATAGTCAAGTGGCCTTTGATGTACATCGGATGTACATGGACCAGTCAGCCAAGAGATAACTAGTAAGGCGAATAGTCCTTTTGATGACTCTATCCGAATCAGCATCATTTATGTTTTTTCACAGTTGTCTCAAAATAGGGATTTGCAAAAACTAAAAGCCTATTAACTTCAGCTGTACTGTGGCAGAACTTTGCTCCGAGCGAGCCACCTTTACACTTTTTCGTCATTTCGACGTAGGAGAAATATTCAAACTGAGCTTCCGCGCGCATTAAGCTTTAACTCTAATACCAAAGAGTCACCGGATTCTTCTAGCATATGGCACACTTACCCACTTCGTCACGTCTTCATAATAGAGGAATCCTCGCAGCTCAACTATTCAGAGTAGAACCTTTAAACTTTTATCTTGACTCTAATCTTCGTTGTTCCTTTGTCAGTCGATACAAAGGAACCCAAAAATCTTGTCGCG
>CAYYBR010000404.1:0-2690 GCA_964470035.1 uncultured Saprospiraceae bacterium | reverse complement strand
CTTTTACTACTTAACTTCATTTTCGTACTCTATGTCTTTAATCAATTCTAATATTTGGTTAGCGATAACGTAGGAGGGATATCCATCGTCCTGAGCCGTGAGGTCTCAGGATGATGTGATGATCCCATGTTATAGCGAGTTTTCATTCTCTTTCAATAATATTTCTATGCTGGTCATAAGTTTATCAACTTCATTCTCTATTGTTCCATTTGCAAATGCTCTTATATATCCATTTGTATCAATTAAAAGTATTTTGCCAGAATGAAATATACCGCCGGGTTCTTCTGGATCTTCTCGAACTGAAACAAGAAATTCTTCTGCCAATTCCCAAATTTCATCTTTATTTCCTGATAAGAAATGCCATTTATCATTGCTTATTTCAAGATTTTCTGAGTAGAGCTTAAGGTTTGGCACATTGTCTCGTTTGGGATCTAAGGCAAATGAAATTAATTTAACACTCTCATTGTTTTGAAATTTGTCATGTATTCGCAGCATTTGACTTTTTACTTTAGGGCAAACAGATGGGCAATAAGTATAAAAGAAGTCGGCTAAGTAAATATTATTAGATAGGGTTCTATTATTTATGTAGATACTGTCTTGATTAATGAATTCGAAATTAGAGATTTGATGATATATTGTGTCATTTCCAACTATTTCATGATTTCCTATAATTGGTAGTTTCTTGGTTGGTGTTTGGAAACACGACATGAAGAAAAATGCAAGTGTTCCAGTGACTACTAAGATAATTCTCATTTATGTGTATTTTTTTTCTAATTCGCTATAACGGATGATTGTATGCTGCGTCTCTGCGACGAAGGAAGCAGATATGCTGTCATACATAGTGTTAGTGACAGTCATTCATTTTCTTTTATTAATTATTTCTAGTCTAAATGCTTTGAAAATTTCTATGTCTTCTTTTATTTCTTCCACACTTCTTGTTTCTTCAATTAACTTACCTGCTGTATCGTGTCCATTGAAATAAGTTGAACATTTTTTCATGTTTTCATCAATGACCCAATAATCTTCTTCTTTTAATTTAACTACTTTCTTTAAACGGGAAGTTTGAATTTCTCTTCCAAATCTGGTTACTGTTTGATTTAAGAAATCTTCTTCAATAAATCTCTCCCAGGTTTCTCTTAATTTTCCATAGAATCTCTTCACTGCAATTTTATAAACTTCTTCTGTTTCTTTGTTATATATGTTTTGGAGATCTTGGGCCATACTATTTAGTATACCTAGCCTAACTTTTACCGAGGTAGCATCCCAAGGTGGATTTTCAATTACTATACCTGTTTCAGTTCGCTTTCTTGTTAAACTTCTAACATGAATCTCTGTATCTAATTTACTCGAATGTTCTTGCAGATTCATTAAAAATGTAATGTCATGAGTGAATAAAACTACCTGACGAACTTTTGATTCTTCAATAATTCTTTTTGCAATTCTATTTCTCCATTTATGATCTAGAGAGGTAACGGGATCGTCAAAGACTATGCATGACTTATGATCGGCGATAGCTAATTCCGAGAAAAATGTTGCTAGAGCTATACATCTATGCTCGCCCTCACTTAAAATTGTTTTTAGCTTAGTTGCTGATCCATAATCTTCAGATAATGAAAGGTAATTGTATTGTTTTCCTCTACCACCTTTAGTCTCTAAGCTCACTTTAATATTTCTAAAGCCCAATTTGTCTAATTCCTTACTGAATGCATCTTTTAGCTTTTCATGGATGTTTTCTTTAGAGATCTTATTGCTCAGTAAAGTAACAGGCCTAGTATTACATTCCTTAATACATTCTTTTAGGGCTTTAATTTTTCTTAAGCGAAAAACTTCTTTAATTAGTTGAGGCTTGTATTTGGCAATTCTCTCATGTGATTTAAAGTTTTCTATAATTTCAGTTACTTTATTAATCTCTTCATCAATGGACTTCTCCTGTAGATCTTTATTTTCTTCCTCTATTTTTGTTAGTGACTCCTTAATAAGAATATTAGGAGATTTTTTTCGGTCGGGTTTATAAGCATTTAGAAAGTCAGGTTTGTCGATATTTTCGATAAGAATAGTGCAAATGGTTTTTGTGTTTAGAAGGTAATCTGTATAGCACTCATTGAATTCTTCGACTTCACTACTTAGTTCTTTTTTGGTTTCTTCAAAATCTGGAAATTCAAAAACTAGTTCCTTTAGTTCTTTGAATACAGTCCCTAATGCGGTTCTTTTTTGAGTATATTCTTTTTCAATCTCATTCTTTAAGTATTTTTGGAATGAAAGCAAACGTGAGGTTGCTTTGTCATCTAGATCTTGAATACATAAAGGACATTTAGCACCAATAGTGGGACTTGGGAAAATTCCATCATCTTCCTCTATAAACTTCTTAGCAGCGAACCATAGTTCCTTCCATATGTCACTACCCATGTTTTCAAATTCAATATCTAAAAACGTTTCATCATTAATAGTCTTCTTTTTGTTTCGAGTTTTAACTAAGTCATTACTGAGTCCTGCAATCTTTTCAATTGCATCGTCATTCAGATTAGTTTCTATTCCTTGAATTTTGTTTTGCAGTACTTTGTATCTAGAAATATTTTTAGTGTTCTTTTCAATTAATTTCTTGGGATCATTTGTTTTTAATTCAAGTAATTTCGTCTCTAGAATTTTCAATTCCGCTTCTTCACTTTCGCTTAATTTTACAAATGCTCTTA
>CAYYBR010000403.1:0-2690 GCA_964470035.1 uncultured Saprospiraceae bacterium | reverse complement strand
TAGATACCCTCTGGCTATTGGCAAACGTAGGCTACACTTTTCCATAATAGTCGATTCGGATATAGCAGTTATGAGCTCTAATTCATTATGAGGAATCATTTGACTTAAGCAAGGCCAAAGTAAAAGCTGAGTATGCCCAAGGTGTTAAAAAAGCCATGTATCAAAATCATAAACCACAAATCATACTTACGTATGTAGAATATTATGGAAAATAGTGCTCCCATAGAGGCCGCTACCACTTGTCCTGTAATTCCTTGATGCATGTGCATGTATCCGAAAAAGCTAGAAAATATCAGAATGTTAATAACAAGACTGATTTTGCTATCTCCAAAGAACTTAGCGAATTGCCTCATAAAATAACCGCGAAAAATAATTTCTTCTCCAAATGCAGCGGTAGCCCACACTAATACTAACCAGATGATGGTGGTTGGAAGATTACCTCTTAATTGAGACATGCTCGAATAGTCAATAGGAACTCCTGTGAGCTTCTCGATTACAGGGACTAACACAAAGACATAAAAAACAAAAAGAGCAAATGCTGATAATGGCGCAAGAACAAGAAGATTTTTGGCAGTGAAATTTTTACTATACAATCCAAGTGCTGAAAATGGAGACCCCTTGTATTCTAGAAAGTTGGCAGCAATGATTATCACCGAGATAATGATATTTTCAAATACTGATCTGGTGAGAGGGCCAAAGTACATGAAACATATAATACCTAGGGTAGCTAACGGAATAACTATCTGTCTTAGAGTGAACTTATTCATCTTACTATTTCTTGTTTTTGATATATGGGCAATATCAGTTCAAGCAATTATAATCGAAAGTTGATTGTACTGAACTATCGTTAAGGATGGTTGAGTTGTAATACTCTTTTTATCCGTTCATCCAATTCTTGAACTCACTGGTTTTGGGTCTGCTTACAATGAATTCTTGATCTTTTGGATGAGTTATGGAAAGGATCATCCTGTGGTTGAGATATGGCTCGATTTTCAGTATAGAAGATTTTGCTACTATTTGCCCCCGATTAATTTTGAAGAATTTTGAAGGACTCAGTGTCCCATAGAGTTCCTCTATAGTCTCTTCAATAATGAAGCGTTTGCTAAGTGTAACGCCGAAAGTTATGCTGTCCTCAGAATAACAGTAGAGTAAATCGGTTATTTTAAGCTGAACAAACCCTTTCCCAGACTTAACTAGGATGCTATCTCTTTCAGCAGGTGCTTGCAGGTCATCGAGTAATTTCTTTAGAAGGGAAGGAGCTATAACGGAAGAATTGTTAGACTGCATGAACTTGTCAAGGGCCCCTTTAAGATCCTCTTTTTGTATTGGCTTAAGTAGATAGTCAATGCTGTTAACCTTAAAGGCTTGGATGGCGTATTGGTCAAAGGCCGTAGTAAAAATGATAGGTGCCTTTACCGTAGTTTTCTCAAATATTTCAAAACATAGTCCATCTGCGAGTTGGATGTCCATGAAAATTAGATCCGGGCTATTGTTGTGTTCAAACCAAAGCACAGCATCTTTTACTGTATCAATGATATCGAGCACTTCAAACACAAAGTCGCAGGCTTTCAACATCGACTGTAACTGGCTGACCGCCCGAGGTTCGTCTTCGATAATTAAGATCTTCATAGTTCCTCTTTGTGCGTGCTAACATTCAACAGCGGGATAGCAATGGAGAATTGATGTCCATCATTCACTATAGCAACTGATCTGTCTGTGATGGCTGCATATCGCTTTTTAATATTTTTTAAACCCATTTTGGTGGATGGTAGTTGAGTGGATTTTCTTTGAATGTTGTTAGTCACTACAATACAATCATTCGCAATAGTAACGCTGATCTCTAGGGGCATAGATCTGGATACAATATTATGTTTGATAGCATTTTCCAAGAGTAACTGTAAGCTCATTGAAGCAATCAGCTTGTCTTCTTGTAGGGGCACATCCCAATATACTTTTAGATTCTCGCCAAATCGTTCTGATTGAATGTGCATATAGGCTTTAGCAAACTTTAGCTCTTCCTTCAGTGCTATCAAGTTCTTGTTACCTGACTCTAGTAAAAAGCGATAGATCTCAGATAGCCTATCTACAAAATGCTTTGCATCTTCTTTGGGGTTTTGGTCTATAATATCGCGTAAAGTGTTCAATGAGTTAAATAAGAAGTGGGGCTGTACTTGATTGCGAAGTGTGTCAAGTTCAGCTTGTATAGTGGCTTGCTTGGCCCGTTCCTCTTCTCTGACTGACTTTTTGAGAAGAACGAAGAAGTAAATAGCTTCATATATTGCCATTATCATGATGGTAAGAAAAACCACAACTACTAATGACCGGACTCTTTCCTGAAAGTCATAGTAAACGTGCTCAGTGAAAAGAGAAATTAGGTTGACTCCTATGAAGTCAACAGAAATCACAGTGAGGAAGGTGCCGATAAAGAGAAGTATGACGCGCTGAACACTATCCTTTATGCTAGGATAACTTTTTCTTAAGCGTATTAGTATCAATCTATTGATCAGCCAATCAGATGTTGAAAATATTAATGATGCCACAAAAGTGATGATGAGCTCAATAGTGGTGAGATGCGCTATGCCAAAATTGAAGACGTAGATGGTGGATAAGCTCAATAGTACAATACCGATGATCACAAACCATTTATCATCGAATCCGAGGTGCTTTATGCGTTCTTCTCTATTTATGAT
>CAYYBR010000402.1:0-2701 GCA_964470035.1 uncultured Saprospiraceae bacterium | reverse complement strand
GATTGTATTCGAATTTTTAGTAGTCGTTTCTGTCTCTCTTACATGGGTTTATGACCATACAATTCATTTTCTTGAAGTGGACGATATGCCCACCGACAAATTAATCGAGACATATCAACACAACACAGATTGGGAAAAATTAGGATCTCAACAGCTCCAAGGAGCTGTTAGTGATCCATTAGGGGCTATCAGATTTGGAGTAGGGAATCTCACATGGAGTGTTCTTTCAACCATACTCATCGTAGGTCTCTACATGAAGCTCCTTTACATCAGACGAAAGAGATTTTTAGTAGAACACCTCATCGTTCTTTTCAATATCCATTCTTTTGTTTTCCTCATCACTTCGCTCGAATTAGGTCTAAAAACTGTATTCAGTGCGACACCTGAAATAGGCGAAACGTATAACTTACAAATAAGCGGCTATTCTTATCTGATCGCGGCGTTATTTTTCTTTCTGTCGATGAAGTTCTACTACAAGCAAGGGTGGATCAAGAGTTGGATCAAGTTTACTATGGTCGGCTTCACTTATATTTTCACCTTATTATCCATGATAGTATTGGTAACGTTCATAAGTTTGCTGTTCTTTAATTGAGTAGATGTCAGCATACGATACAGTAGTTGGATTAGAAGTACACATCCAACTCAACACACAATCCAAAGCCTTTTGTGGTGATAGCATAGAGTTTGGCGCTTCCGCAAATACGCAGGTCTCAGCCATCTCGCTTGCCCACCCCGGCACGCTACCCGTCGCTAATCATACACATGTCCAAAAAGCAATCAAACTAGGTTTGGCCTTGGGCTGCGAGATCAATACAACACATTACTTTGATAGAAAGCACTACTTCTATCCTGATCTACCCAAGGGATATCAGATCACCCAGGATGCTCAGCCCATCTGTATAGGTGGCAGCCTAGACATCGAAGTGAATGGTCAGAAAAAAGCTATCAGGCTCCACCATATCCACATGGAAGAAGATGCAGGAAAAACAATCCACGACCAGCACGATACGCTGAGCTTGGTGGATTTGAATCGTGCCGGTACACCACTCATGGAGTTAGTAACTGAGCCAGATCTTTCTTCTGGCGACGAGGTTTTTGCATTTATAACTGAGTTACAAAAGATATTACGATATATCGGCGTCTCAGATGCAGATATGGAAAAAGGATCCATGCGTTGTGACTGCAATGTATCCATCAAGCCAACAGGCTCGTCCACACTTGAGGAGCGATGCGAAATCAAAAACCTCAACAGTCGCAGATTTGCGAGAGAGGCCGTGCAGTACGAGGCTAAACGCCAAATCAAGATGAGAGAAGGTGGTGTCAGCTTCAACAAGCAAACACTACACTTCGATCCTGATACAGGCAAGACTTCGGTGATGAGAGAAAAAGAAGGGGTAGCCGACTATCGATACTTCCCAGATCCCGATCTTCCTCCGATGACTGTATCTCAGGCAGATATAGATCAGATCAAGGCCACACTACCAGAGATGCCGCAAGTAGTCAAAGCCAAACTCATAGCTGATGGCCTCACTGAAGATTATGCGGACCAGCTCACACAGTCCAAAGATGTAGTCGGTTACTACGAAGAGCTCAAAATCAAAACAGGAGATATAAAAGCCACCTCAAATCTTATCATCA
The DNA here is from genome assembly GCA_964470035.1 of uncultured Saprospiraceae bacterium. Taxonomy (GTDB): domain Bacteria; phylum Bacteroidota; class Bacteroidia; order Chitinophagales; family Saprospiraceae; genus JAJRXG01. Next base: position 1,063 of record CAYYBR010000402.1, on the reverse strand, counting down.
ATCAAATCCTGCCATCACTCAGAGAAGATCAATCCATAGGAGAGTTTGGTGTACCTCTAGATACTTGTGTTACCTACTTAAAGTTGATCTCTGATAAAAAGATATCGGCATCCATGGCTCATCAAAAACTATGGCCTGCACTGCTCGATCAACCTCAAAATCCAGAACAGCTAGCAGATAAACTAGGTCTACTCCTCAAAGAAGACCAAGGAGAACTAAGAGATATGATCACACAGATCCTTGCAGATCACCCAGCACAAGTGAAGCAATATCGAGGCGGCAAGAAAGCCCTCATAGGTTTCTTTATCGGTGCAGCCATGAAGAAATCAGGAGGCTCGTTCGATCCAGGGCAGATCAAAAGTGCTATCACCAAGGCTCTAGATGATAACTAAGATGGATGTAGCTCGAGCAAAACAACTACTTGATACTCTAGATGAAAAAGGAGTCACTCTGGTGGCAGTATCTAAGACTAAACCTATAGCTGATATAAGGACGCTCTACGATGAGGGCTTCAGGATATTTGGTGAAAATCGAGTACAAGAGCTTGTCGAAAAGCACGAAGCTCTTCCTAAAGATATCAAGTGGCATATGATTGGCAACCTGCAAAAGAACAAGGTGAAGTATATCGCGCCATTCGTCGATTTAATTCACTCAGTTTCTTCTCCATCACTATTAGAAAAGATCAATAGTGAAGGTGCCAAATGCGAAAGGCGCATCCCCGTACTCTTACAACTCAAGATCGCCGCAGAAGACTCCAAGAGTGGCATGGACAAGGAGGATTTGCTTCATCTGATCAGTCGTATCAATGCAGGAGACCTACCCCATATCAAGCTCAAGGGGCTGATGGGCATGGCGACATTCACCGATGATGAGGTGCAGATCAGAGAAGAATTTAGTCAGCTTACTGCTTGTCTAAAGCAGATCGATCAGACAGTCTTTGCCTTAGCAGCAGAGGAGTCACCTATACTCTCCTTCGGTATGTCCGGGGATTATGAGATAGCGATAGATGAAGGATCTAATATGGTGCGAATTGGGTCCTTGATTTTCGGGAGTAGATATTAGT
>CAYYBR010000401.1:0-2721 GCA_964470035.1 uncultured Saprospiraceae bacterium | reverse complement strand
AATATACTTTTAAGGTCGTCCTCCTCAATCATATCACTGACCGAATAAGAGAGATTATAGCTCTTGTATTTCAACTCTCCTCCCCCTTTATCCCCCTCTAAAGGGCAATGAATTACTTATGAGACCAGAAAGAAATCAGCTTAATGCATCTATGGCTTTCTTGTATTCACTACATGCGCTATTAGTAAGTAGTCTAATCTTCCTTGGAGAATTAACCATAAGGGACTCCAATATGTCTTCGTTGTATAGGTTTATGGACCTATTAGTAATCACTCCTTGTCCGATATCTTGTATGATTTCATTTAAGGGCCCCTCGGAAATACTATTGACTTCGTTTTCAGAAATGTATCCATCCTTATATCCTAAAAACCATTGCTGTATAGCCGATAGCCTCAAGAATATTGACAGTTCGTTATCAGTATTATATGTCGAGTTAGCTAGCATATTAAACACATCACCGAATTTTTTCCCTGTAACATTTAATGCATTTTTAATCTGATTGGTATGAAGAATATTCTGCCTAGTTTGATCACTAGTAAAGGTATTAACGGCGTCTTCGATGAGAGATATTTTCCTGTTATAATCATCCCTAAAGCCCCATCCTACGATAAGGACGATGACGGTGGCGAAAACAGAAGTGACGACTGAAAAAACTTCCACGTTTCTGTCCGAGAAGTCCTTTAAATATTTGAAGTCATCAGATAGTCCTTTTGACTCACTTATAGCTAGGGCTTTCTTTAGTTCTAAAACCTCTATGAATGAACAGGTTGATATTAGGCAGATTGCTATGAACAAACCTATAAACACTTTAAGTTGATCTTCTCTAAACATCATTTGTAGTTTTCTACCCTATAATAGTGATATTTAGATAGTCTTAAGTCCGATAAAGTGTTAAAATAATATGCAATTGCATACTTTTCTTGCATAAGTGTATGCATATGCATGTATTTGGAGTATGAAAGCTGATAAAATACTTGAGTTTGATAGTTTATATGCTCTAATACTGCACTTTGATAGTGAAGAGAAGTGCGAGGAGCATTTAATTAACCTAAGATGGAACGGCGAACCAGTATGCCCTAACTGTGAGTGCAAGAGAGTAGGCAAGCTAAACGGCAAGCGTAAGCAATTCAAGTGCTATGGATGCAAGCGCAAATTTTCGGCTAAGACAGGATCTATCTTTCACGACTCAAAGCTCCCTTTATTAAAGTGGTTTGTAGCTATCTATTTATTCAGTTCACACAAGCGAGGAATCAGCAGTCACCAGTTAGCGAGAGACTTAAAGGTCAGCCAGAAAAGCGCATGGTATATGCTTCATAGAATACGTGAGTGCTATGCTCAAGACAACGAAGAAAAGTTAGACGGAGTAGTACAGATGGATGAGACTTTTGTTGGTGGCGAAGTAAGAAACAAACACGCTTGGCAAAAAGAAGAGTTTCACAAAGGCGGCAAGCGAACAGGGATGACACATAAGATGGCCGTGTTAGGAATAATGAATGAAGAAGAGGTAAGAGCGATGCCAATCGAGAAAGCGAATAAAGCTAACATGCTACCAATCATAAATGAAGAAGTAGACGAAAGCGCAACAGTTGTAACCGATGGATTTGGACCGTACAAGGCATTAGCGAAGACTCACGCCAAGCACGTAGTAATCGAGCATGGAATAGGTGAGTACGTAAAAGACGGCTACACAACGAATAATATCGAGTGCTTCTGGTCACACATGAAGCGTGGTATCATAGGAACATACTTTCACACATCAAAAGGACACCTTGGATCTTACGTAGATGAGTTTGCATTCAGATACAATACTCGTAAAATGGGCGAAGGTGACAGATTCGATTTAACTTTATCCAAGTCAAATAAAACACTTAGTTGGAATGAACTTATCGAAAAAGGAAAGAGAAGAGCTTGAGAAAAGAAGCGGCATACGCATACCAGATAAGGACATTAAGCTCAAAGGTGGTATTAATCAGCACCTACTAAAAGCTATGAATGCCGAGCATCATGTAAAGCCGTTCAAAGAGATCAAGAAAGAACTAGGCTTGAAGGATGCCGATGTAGCTGAAATGTTTGGGTATTCCAGTGCGAGTAGTTTTAGATCTTCCAGAGCCAGTGATAAGATGAAAAAAGGGCTAGAGTTGTTCTATCATATGGTTACGCATAGGTGATTAACAAACGCTTCGTCAAGGCTACCAAAAGTTATTATTGTGATTAATAAGCGGGGTTAACTACTCCCCGCATGTTTTTACAAAAACCAACGATCTAATAACCCGACGATTGCAAAATATGCGCACACCTGAGTGGTCGGTACGAAGAAAAAAAGAACTATGCCGGTTGAAATTGCCACACCTCTTAAGGTGGCCCGAACAGCTCCGTTTTGAACAGAGGATTTTTTGCCTACAGACATAGTTCTCAAAAAAGGGAGGGAGATAATTAAATCTCCACTCCCCATTTCTTACTCAAATGGTTAGTTAAGCCACTATCATAAGGTTCCTTTGAAAATGCCAATCCTAGTTAAAGGAATGTTTATCCGATGCTTCTCATTTTTAAGGGTTTTGCCCTTAAACTTAAACGTCGTTATCAAAGGTGCCTGTAAGCTTTACTAAGATAATGATAAAATCACAACCAAGAAGCAGGAAAAGCGTGGTCTCATAAGTAAATCATTGCCCTCTAAAGGGGGACATATTTTCGCAATCTTATCCCCCTCTAGGAGGGGGCGCA
>CAYYBR010000400.1:0-2722 GCA_964470035.1 uncultured Saprospiraceae bacterium | reverse complement strand
TACCTATCATGGACATATCTATGGAGGGTTTTATAGAAAAGAGGGCTGTAAGTATTAGAAAACATGAGATCCAAGTCATCAGAATCAACCCAATTAGATTTCTGTGTGAGTTCTGATTTTACTTTTTCATAAAACTTTGTGCCTGGCAACGGATATGAAACAGATATGCCAATGTCATCTGGCATCAGTTTTAAAATCATATCAATCGTCATTTTTATATCCTCCCATTCTTCTCCTGGATATCCAAACTGAATGAAGAAAGCAACTCTCACATCACGTTTCTTGAGCAATCTTGTCGCTTCATGTATCTCTTCTACCTGAGTCCCTTTATCCATCGCATCAAGGATCTTCTGCGAACCACTTTCAGCGCCCACCCATATCTCATACGCTCCTGAGTCAGCAAGTGCATCTAGGTTGTCCTCTTTTAACATGAGATCTACTCTTGATTGAATTTTATATTCAAACTCAAGACCTCTTTCTTTCTTAAGTCGATTAAACTCCTGTACCCAATTGGGTTTCAACCCAAAAATATCGTCGCACATCCAGAAAAATCGAACATCAAATTTTGAAATTAAATGAGATATTTCATCAATTACTCTTTCCGGAGATCTTGAGTTATAGCGATTACCATATATAGGCTTTGCACACCAATTGCATTTATATGGACAACCTCTTGTAGTAGCTATATTAACAGCTACACGGCCATGTTTTTTAAGCCAGATTTCTTTATATGGTTCGATATTTATTAGGTCCCATGCAGGTTGAGGAAGCATATCTAAATTCCTAATCACTGGCCTCCCCGGATTTTTATGATATGTGCCATCCTTATAATAGCTAATACCGAGTATTCCTCCTACTGATATATCACTTACTAAACATTGTAATAACTCGGTAAGTGTAACTTCACCCTCACCATGGATGACAAAGTCAGCTCCTGCATTCAGATAAACCTGATCATGATCTGTTGAGTCTGAACTGCTCATGATGACTGTGGCGCCATATTCTTTAGCTATTCTAATCATCTCAAATGCCGCCTCCTTCATTCGAGACAAACACATCTTAGTGAGATAATTAAAACCATCATCGTAAATCACGTAGTAGGATGGACTGGCCTTCTCGAAGTATGATTTTATGGAGCTTGGATCTTCCTCAAGATTAGTATCGAACAAGGAAACCTTATATCCCTCTTGTCTTAGTTGCGCTGCCGCATAAATTGTCCCTAACGGTGGATATGGTTGTGCTGCTTTCCACTGCTTAGGATCAAACCTATAGAAGTAGGTATTTGATAAAAGTATCGATGGCAGATCACCCATATCAAGCGCCATATTTTTTTATGCGATTCTGATAGATTATCATGAACTTGTTCTGATTATTAGATGCATGGGCCTTAGAACGCTTCTTGTTAGCCAGGAACATGAGATCAAAGTCTTCAGGGTTCGTTTGAGCAAATCTTAATCTATACTGGAACCTACTCAATCTTAAGACCATACTGTCTATGGCCCTTCCAACAAATCCTCTTAAAAGGAATTCAAATCCTTTAGTGATCCTTGACTTATCGACACCTCCCTGTACAAGTGGAGTTTTCTGTTGGCCTGGCCAATTAGGCAAAAAATTGCTGTACCAACTATTATCTGCAAGAAGCTGCATATACAATTCATTATTCACAACGGGCAGGAGAGTAACCAATTCGATACTTGTAAACAGATTGTGCTCATCTATACTCAAATCTTCTTCCGATATATAATAGTTCAAGCAGAAATACTTGATATTATTCTTGAGGATTATCCGTTTGTAAAGAACTAATAAGAATTTGCATAACCACACTCTACCTTCTTCGCATATGACAAAGTAATCGATGTCATCATCTGGATGCATGACATTTTTGGATATAGAACCTGAAAGGTATACGCCTTTTACAAATGGAAACTTCGCAATCAAACTTCCATACTTCTTGGCCATAACAAGGGACTCCTTTGCTAAATCTTGGTATCTAAGACGATCTGAAACAAGGGTTTGATCATCACGCAGGGAGTAAAACTGACCATAGTTATATATAACCTTATCCGCCACGAGTTGCTGAAGACTTGCTTTAATTGAGTCATGAGAAGTCTCTTCGCTAGAAAAGCGAAAGACCTCTAAGGATGTTAGAGGGTGCTTGAATATGTCGAAATACTCCAAGCATTTCAAACAATTCAATTCATCGATAGTACACTCAACTGGACTCAAAATCAGCAACTTACATATAAAGGTAATTCATTTATGTGTTTAGTTTTCTCTAAACCTTGGTTTCAAAGGAGTTATAGATTCATAACTAAAGATTCGAACTTCAGACATCCTTATTTGGAGGAACCTGGCAGTTAGATTCGAAAAGCAAGATAAAAATTAAGGGTGATGTGGCAGGTAGATCTATCTATCTATCGAATTATACGGAGCCCTCGTGACAGTTGATATCTTATTTTCTTCTTGTATCACCCCTAAATATCCCATCAAAACAGCCTCTTTAAACTGCTAGATCAAGCGTTGTCTACATTCGATTGATCCGGCCAGTCTCAAAGAGAAAACATTCAGAAAACCGGCCTCATTGAAGCTTATTAAAGCACTTTATTGAGCAACCACATGAGCATGGCTGAGTCTATGAGTATTCATATTGCTATACAATAGATCTATGGAGTAACTAGGCGTATCATTGTCAAAATCCTACATAAATAATCACTGTTCATAT
>CAYYBR010000399.1:0-2723 GCA_964470035.1 uncultured Saprospiraceae bacterium | reverse complement strand
GTATAATTATTCATACGAATATGATCATAATCGCTTACATATTTTCGCAATTCTTGATTAAATCGTCTGATATTCACTAAACTTCTTCTTTCTACAAAGTCAACGTTCAAAGGCATATGATTTATAAAAATATTAGTACCACTATTAGCGCAGATATCAACTAATTCCTCAACTTTTTCAGACAAATGACGCGTTAATGTAGAACACTTTTCTCCTGGAATACCGGTTGCTAACATGTTTGTCTCAAAGTCCTCTTTGAAACCTATTATTTCTTTAGACTCATTTTTGTCATTGAACTGATCGTCTATATAATAACGTAATCGCAGCAGGTCTGAATTAAGTATCAACTTTGAATAAAACTGGTCACCATTAGTTGTCATTTTACTCAAATACTTTTCTGATAAACCCTCCTTGACACCTTCTTGAGCCAGTACTAAGTCAATATCGTGCATACTAAAATTTAGGTTCCTATCACCCCTTCGATCAAAATTTCGCGAAAAGGTGTTCAAAATTACAATCTCAGCATTTAGCTGAAGAGCTTTGGCCAACAGAATATAAAAATCCATTGATCGAGCGCCGACAGCTGACCAATTCAGAACCTCATAATTATTAAATCCATTGGCCTCTAATAACATTTCAAGTTGACTAGTATACAAATTTTCCACACTAGTTTCTCTCCCATACCCTTGAGAATTAGAAATAACAACTATCTTCTTAGTTTTTATCCTTTGAATTGCAGTATTATCTATGAACTCTGGCCACGCCCTTTTTAGAAAAGGGTTTCTATAATACTTAGTATTTGCATCAAAATCATATGGAATAATTATCGCAGCCACAAATTCACCGATAACCAATAATACCAAGTAAAATAATAAACGAGACACCCTGGGCAAAATACTAGAATTGAAAATAAATAAATTCTTCATGACTATTAGGTGTGAATAGCGCAATAAATAAAATCAAAATTGAATAAAACATAACATCAAATCCTCTTTTAGACTTAATCACAACATGACTTGTTTGGCGAGAGTTACAAACATATACAACAACTAAAAAGACTACAAATAATAGTAAAAGAGAAAAATCAAATATAGACTGATTTAAAAATATATTTGCGGCGTTAAATTCATATGCCCCTATGTGCAAAACTCTCTCAATTATTGAGACCGCCTCAATAATATTATCTGACCTAAAGGGTATCCAACTAATAGAAACAGTAAGAAAAACAAATATCGCTTTCAAATAGTTTGGAGTTCTATCATTAAAGTTTCTTAATGCAGGCATTTTTGTAAAGACTTTTTCGCCTAATAACAATAGGCCATGTAACAGACCCCACATAATAAAGGTCCAATTAGCACCATGCCATAAACCGCTAATAACAAATACTATAAGAACATTTCTTGTGACCTTCTTTTGATTTCCTCCTAGAGAGAAATATATATAATCCTTGAACCATGTAGTTAGTGATATATGCCACCTTCTCCAAAAAGATCGCAATGAGGTTGCAAAATATGGGCGATCAAAATTCGTCTTTAAATGTATTCCAAAGATGCAAGCACTTCCTATTGCTATATCGGAATATGCAGAAAAATCACAATATATTTGAATCGAAAAAAAACAACTAGTGAGCAATAATCCGAATCCACTATAATTTTCATAATTAGAAAAACCCTCATTTACAATAAGAGCAGCTCTGTCAGCAACGACCATTTTCTTAAACAAGCCCCATAGAATCAATTTTACTCCAATTAAGAAGTTCTCATACTTAAACAATAAGGACTCTTTCAACTGAGGCAATAAATTCTCCGCCCTTTCGATTGGGCCCGCAATCAGTTGTGGGAAAAAAACTAAATAAACAGCAAAATATCCTAAATGTCGTTCCACGTTAATTCTACGCCTATATACACTGATAGTATAACCTATACTTTGAAATGTATAGAATGATATACCCACCGGTAAAATCATATCGAGATTACCGCCTACGAGAAATACATCAAATTCCCTAAGTACAACTTCCAAGTTATCAATAAAAAAGCCACAATACTTAAAATAAAACAGGAGCAACAAATTCAAAGCAATAGAAACTATCAGAAGTTTCTTTCTCAATTTTTCGTTGTAAGACCTTTCTATATTAATTGCACACAGATAGTCTATTAATGTTGAAACCAAAATAAGTATAACATATTCCGGTTTCCAGCACATGTAAAAGTAATAGCTAGATAGCAACAGAATAAACCATCTCAATCTCTTAGGAGTTGAGAAAGCTATACCTATCACAACAAACAGAAACATAAAATATTCGAATGAATTAAAATTCAATCGAACATTTTAATTGCCCTCATAAACCTAATATGCAAAATAACTTAGGTTAATCAAATGGTATAACCGAGCTTGACTAATGTCGAACCTAGAATGCTATTTAGTTTTTCATAATCACTCTTAGATAAAGCCACAGCAGATTTGCCAATATTCGAAGTGTTCATTTTTGGGATTCTAAATTCAGAATCAGACACATTCAAATACTCTGAAATGCGCAATAATTCCTTATCACTATTTTCAACAAAATCCTCGTAATGAATAGTAATAACTCTATTACCTAGGGATTTTTCATTGAGTCTCATATGTTCAACTCCACAGATCCATTGTTTAGCACAAAATTCTATAAGACTTAAATTCTGCAGATCCGATTGATAACCCTCATACTTAACTCCCCATACATAGTC
>CAYYBR010000398.1:0-2731 GCA_964470035.1 uncultured Saprospiraceae bacterium | reverse complement strand
GTATAAAAGTGATTGCTTATGATCGGCCAGATGGGATGGAGCTAAGTGGTAATAGCGTTAAGTCAAAACTCAAAGATCAAAAAGGAGTAAATCGATTTGATAGAAAAGATTGGGAACTCAATAGATTGATTCACTTTCCAATCTTAACGTTTTATACAGATGAAGGGATAGGTCTTAGTTATAATGTCTGGTGGCAGCGAAATGGCTTTAGAAAAGATCCATTCAGGTCAAATCATGCCTTGTCTCTTTCATATTTTCAAGCTAATTCATCGATAGTAGCGAGATATGCAGGATACTGGCCAACGGCTTTTGGACCGACTTGGGGGTTAAGACTGAATGCCCAACTCACCGGTCCTACATTCACTCAGTACTTTTATGGGCTAGGAAATGAGTTTGTAAACTTTGAAGATGTATTTCCCGAAGAACCAGAGGCGGGTAGTATTAGTTTTCATATAGTGAGAGGGAATCATTTTGATTTCAACCCTCATTTCGAGAAGAACTTAGGTAACAATAGAGCATTTAGTATCAATCCTTCTTTCGAATACTACAATTTGGATGATGATCAGGATGACCTTGATGAGCCTAGATTTATTTTTCTAGACGAATCAGGTAGAACTAGTTCTGATTTTGAAGCTAAGGCATATGCGGGATTAGGCCTAAAATACGTAAGTGATAGAGTAAATAATCCAGCAATACCCACGAGAGGTTATGTGTTTAATGCAGGTGCAGATTATAAACAAAGCTTGAGTGATTCAGAATTTAGTAACCTGACTCTTTCTTCTAATGTAGCGGCCTATCTGCCATTCTCGCCGACCCATAAGGTCGTGCTTGCGACAAATATAGGTGGGGCCTATACTTTTGGCGATTATGAATTCTTTCATGCCAACTACCTTTCAAACCAGTCTCGATTGCGAGGATTTAAAACAAATAGATTTGCCGGTGATGGCATAGTCTATCATGCGACAGATTTGAGAATTAAGTTATTTCAAGGACATGGGGGACTCAGAACTGGGTTGGGTATATTTGGCTCGTTTGATTATGGCCGGGCGTTCTTAGAAGATGAAGGCATTGGAGACTGGCATACGAGTTTTGGAGGAGGGATTTATTTGACACCTCTTGATAAATTTGGTTTTAAAATTGGCTATTATGTGGGAGATGATGATACTCAAATCACTATTGGTGGAACTCTTTTATACTAGGTATTTATTAACTGTAATACTATAGATTAATGAAGATGTCTATAATATTTGGCATTTTACTGGTTTTATCGGTAGAGACACATGCTCAATATTATACAGCCTCCTTTAAAAAAGATGTAGCACCTATGGCTCTAGGATTAGGGCTGACAGGTGTAGGGTTTTTATTGAATAGTAGTGCAGATGGGCCTTCATTAGCCGAGATCGAATTGTTGGATATAAATGATCTTAATTTTTTAGATCGAGGAGTTGTATTTAACAATTCTCCGAATGCCGAATCCATTAGTGATGTTGTACTTTATTCGTCAGCAGTATTGCCTTTTGCAACCTATATCTCTAATAAATGCAGAGCAAATGGTGGTGCTATCGCACTTATGGTGATAGAAACTGCCCTCATTAATAATGGTATCACAAATATTTTGAAATCATCGGTAGAACGTTATCGACCGTTTAATTATAATCCGGCGTCGGATGACGAAGCGAGACTTAGCGGTTCATCGCGTGAGTCTTTTGTTTCAGGACATACTTCTAACGCAGCAGCTTTTGCGTTTTTAACTGCACGTATCATCACTGATATTCATCCTGAAATGAAAAGGAAGCACCTTGTATGGATTACTGCAGCGACTGTACCCGCTGTAGTTGGGTTCTTAAGAATACAAGGAGGAAGACACTTTCCTACAGATGTGATAGGTGGATATATTGTTGGAGCAGCGACAGGCTACCTTATACCAAGTCTACATCTCGTTAAGAATGAGAATATAAATATCACAACAACCGGAATTGCTGGTTTAAGTTTGTCAGTTAAATTTTAAAGAATGAGTGAAGATAAAGCAGAAAAGAAAAGACTGAAATTGATGGATCAAGCCATCATGGAAGAAATGGGAATTGATAAAGAGGAATTAAAAAAACTAAAGAAGAAATTGTTAAAAGCCGAGGGAAGACCAGAGAGGGGTATTGAAACTTGGTTTAGATTGGCATCAAAAAACCTCTATACGAGACTGCAGATAGTCGATACAAAAGCAAATATCTTAATAACCGCAAATGCCATAATTATTTCTATGGTATTGGGTACTTTGTATTCTAATCTCGACGAAGAGCCACATTTGATTTTTGCCGTCGCTGGACTAGTTATGACTAATGTGTTTTCTATAAGTTTTGCGATACTTGCTACTATACCTAAATCGTGGGTCAAAAGAATCGTAACTGATGAGTCACTTGAGACTACTATTGAATCCGCTGACCTTATGACCTTCGAAGATTTTAGTGAGATGAGACTTGATAGTTATGTTGATTCTGTGATGAAAGTAATCGCTGATGGAGAAACCTTGTATCCAAGTCTCATTAAGGACATTCATAGTCTTGGTGTAAAGCTATCAAGAAAATATAGGCTTATTAGAACTTCTTACTTGGTATTCCCTTGCGGTATTATCTTTTCTGTTTTCTTATTTGCCTTTTTTCATATAGTATTTTAATGATTTATTGAGTATTCGATCTGATTTGTTTTGAGTGGATTTAGTTTAGATGCATGAAATGAA
>CAYYBR010000397.1:0-2735 GCA_964470035.1 uncultured Saprospiraceae bacterium | reverse complement strand
CCAGTTTATGTTGGCTAATCCTCAATTTCAGGAAAAGTTGTTCAAGCTTATCGAGCACATAGTCTTCAGGACTGCGATCCAGAATTGCTATAGTGATCACTGGGGCTATTTCAATAGAGATATAAAAAGCCCGATAAAAATGTTACCGATATATATGGAACGACTTCTTTTAGGTGTTTTCTGAAAACCATCAAGAATTTTACTTCAGTAAGATAAAAAGCCTAGTTTGTAACTCTGCCGATAAAGCTCATCAAGCATATTGCTGTTGCCGTTTAGGAACAGTCAGGTCACAAAATATCTACTTCACTCTTGGTGACTTTTATCGAAGACTATCCAAGCTAGCATTCCAGTATCTATATGAATTCATAGATTTTTATCCTTTGTATGAATTCGTATAATGTAGACGACTAATAGGTGGAGATATTTGAGCATTCAATAAATCAACACACTATTATGAAGGCTATAATTATAATTCTCTCTGTACAGTTCTTTTTGTTTTACACCTTGCAAGCTCAATCCTTAAGGGAGATGGTCATTACAGAAATGGAAAGTGATGACGCTTCTGTTTTAAGACTTGAAGGGGAGGATCCCAGTGCTTCGGATTATATGAATATGGAGCTTGGTTTTAATCGTTCCAATCAAGGTTGGTTGAGAATGAGGACATTCAATGATCTGGGGTTCTTTACCAACGATCAAAGAAGAATGACCATAAATGCCAATGGAGTAGTCGATGTATCAAATCAACTCGTCGTAGGTAGTCTTGAAGGAACAGGGATGAGTACAGTGGCCGTAAATCAAGATGGATTGCTAGTAAGACAGCCACATCCCGTACAAAGAATGGTCTATGGCCCTGGCAGCTTCTATGCTACTGCCTTGGTGCCACAATTTGAGTCAGAAATATACTTTGATGGTAGGATACCAATTATGTATTGCAATTCTATTAATCCAAATTCAGCATTCTTAATTCCAGAAATTGCACTGTCAAAATATAAGATACTAGCCGTGCAATTTCATTTCACAGATGCAGTAGGTTCTGAGAATTTCAGATTTCGGGTTTCAAAATATGATGAGGGTTATTTTGAGGAGATAATAGAGTCTCAGACTCCTAATGTAGCCAGCAGTGTAGCTAATATTTTTAATGTTAGGATCGCCACTCTTAACGAGGACGTGATCATAGATCAAAGCGCACAAGAATATGCTAGAATAAGAATTGACTTTCCGGGGTTAGACGAGGATGATGAACTTGATATGAGGGTCTACAAGGTCGTGATGATCTACCAGGAAGTGGATTGATAGAGCGTGGCTTGTTGACTTTTGGGAGAAACACAATTCAATTCATTAAAAAGTAAACGTGCTAGCTTCTTTACAAGCACTCTCCCATAAGTATTCAGAGTAGATATGAGATTGTAGTCTTCGTGTACAGTTGTTGTATGGGTTCATACTCTCTCCTTTTTTACAAAGGAGCCACTCATATGAATACCATAGTCAAGAACTCAGCTCTGAATCTATCCTTCCAACAAGCTAGACTCCTTGAAAAATCCTCTGGACAACGTAGTTCTTCCCTTTAGCTCTTCGATCTTTCTTTTAACTGCTTCATCTGCTAATTCATTTTCTGCAAGGATGGCCAGTTTGGTTTTGTGATCAGAGGTCTCTCTGTTAAACCTTGCTTCGTTCTCTACAGTGTGAATCTGTTTGGAAGTAAATGCTTGATGACTCGAAGCGAAGAGATGTTCATGCTTATCAAGCACATAATCATATGGGCTGCGCTCCAGTATTAATTTAGCTATAACAGGAGCTATCTCAACAGCGATAAATAAGAGCATGATAAAGATGTTAGCGATATATATCGCACGACTTCTCTTCGTGGCTCTCTCAAGACCTTCTAATCGCGCTGCAAAACCTGACATAGCGACCCTTTCCAGTATAGACTTGTCACTTTCCATCTGCGATTCTAATCGATCGATGCTAGATTGCTTTGCAGTTACCAATGCATTGTTTTCATCAGTCAGCTCATCCAATTCTAACTGCACGAGATCAGCGGCAGCTCGCTTCGTTTTATAGATTGGCCCAAGGTTCTTATTCAAAGATCCACCTGTTCCATCAGCTTCCATGATGGCTTCATTAACTAATCGATCTCTCTCGATGGACTTGACATTGATCTCACTTTTTAGAGCCAAGATCTCCGATTTTAAAGTGTCGATCTGAAGGGTGTATCTAGAGCGAACTAGGTCATCTTGTTTCTTATAATTTTCTTGTTGCATCTGAACCAGCTCGGCCTGGATCTCACTTTCAAATATCTTCAACTCTAGTGGCTTGGCGATTACTACAGCTATTAAAACAGCAAGTATCAAGCGGGGAGCGGCTCCAACAAAGTCCTTATAAAAGGCACCCTTTTTCTTCATGGTCGATACGATAAACCGATCCAGATTAAAAATCATTAATCCCCACAACAAGGCGATAGGCACCACCAAGATGTAAGATTCAAATACAGTAAACAAAGCATACCCAGCAGCGATAGCTGCAAACACTCCGGTAAAGAATATAGTAGCGCCGATACCTACGAATTTGTTGATCTCGGTAGGCGTCCTTTTGAGGATGGACCGATTAGCTCCTGAACAAAAAATAAAGAAGTCTTTGAGGGAATTCATCTTTGATTGGATTAAGCGTAAAGAATAAAAGGAAGATAAAGGACGAGTGCCAAGAGCCGATTATTATTCGACGAGGGGGTATTAATA
>CAYYBR010000396.1:0-2794 GCA_964470035.1 uncultured Saprospiraceae bacterium | reverse complement strand
GGTTAATACCGCTATTAACTACGTCAAGAAAATGAAAAAGTACAAAGCAGAGATTAATCTGAAGAAGCCGCCACGATGGCAACATCAAATGACATCTTAAGTAAAATCTCTTTTAAAGAGTTACTTGAGACTATCCAATCATTATCAGTTGGATATCGCACAGTATTTAACATGTATGTTCTTGACGGTTATAAACATGAGGAAATTGCAACGCAACTAGGCATAAGTGTAAACACCTCTAAATCAAATCTCAGTCGTGCGAAATTACGCTTGAGAGAGATTATTAATGAAAAAATGGAATACAATGGCTGAATGGCCTTCAGATAAGGAACTTGAAGAGATCTATCGGAAAGGATCCCAGCTCCATGATTTCGAATATCGTCCTGATGCTTGGGACAATATGGAGAAATTATTGGATCAAGATAAAAATAGATTTGGGCTTTGGTTCAAAGGTGCGGTTATCATAGGCCTTATAGCCTTGATGTATATCGCATACAGTACTTTATTCACAGAGAGCATTAAGACACATGTTGCCGACAATGATTATACACCCAACCAACAAATAGAACAAGCATCAAGTTCAAGTCCTAATACTGTGCATAATCGCACTGTTAGTGAGTCTAACGCGAATAAGAATAGTAATACTATTGGACTAGAATCTAAAAACAGTATTCAAGATAAATTGAAAAAAGAGGTAGATGTAAATGCGCTTGCTAACGCTGAAACAACAATTCAGAACACGCAAGATCCTAACTCAACCAATATAAACAATCAGAATTCTGCCTTCCGCAATAACTATAAATCCCCGAATAACACAAATAAACTTTCAACGTATCATCCAGAATCAAATCCAGATCTAGGTGGCAGGAGCATCTTGAATACAGAAGCAACTCCAGACGCCCTTTCTTCTATTTCTAAAAGTGACAATGCTCTACTTTCTCGATCGCAGGACTTACTAACTAAATTACACCCCTTTGCTAACGCACAACACAAACCTACTTCTCTTAATAGCAAAGCTTATCATTTATTCTCGATTCCTAGC
The DNA here is from genome assembly GCA_964470035.1 of uncultured Saprospiraceae bacterium. Taxonomy (GTDB): domain Bacteria; phylum Bacteroidota; class Bacteroidia; order Chitinophagales; family Saprospiraceae; genus JAJRXG01. The sequence goes on along the minus strand of CAYYBR010000396.1, from coordinate 1,752 downwards.
GCACCCAAAGTCACAAATAATAACAACGACTCTTTCAAAAGATTTTTCATAGGTATTAACGCAGGAGTAGAGAGTTCTTGGACCCCCAATGGACAATTGAGCCAGATTGATTACAGTCTTGGTATTAGAACTTCCCTCTACCTATCACCTAGATGGGGTCTCAATCTAGGAGCAACTTATCTACGTGACCAATTAGTTGCTAGACAGGGAGACTATAGCACGTCAGAAGAATTTTGGAGTGAAAGAGGAATAACTTCAACTCTAGAATTTACAGAGGCTCGAGGTAATATGATAGACTTTAGTCTTGGTGGTTCATATTCCTTTAACCATAGAAGTCAGAACGGATTTAGTATTAGTGCTGATCTTGGCAATACATTTATGCTCAGCGAATGGTATGATTATTCATTTTCTAATGAAGCTGAAAACTTTTCTAGTAATTGGAATAGAGAAAATCATTCTTTACTCAGTTCCGTAAGTCTCAGTTCGAATTATAGAGCCCATCTTTCTAATAATTTCTTATTAGAAGCGGGTCCATTTTTGCGAATTCCACTATCCGGAGTTGGTCATGGTAACCTAAAACTTTCATCAATTGGAGTGCGTATAGCAGTGGGATTACAAAGATAATAATGTCTTCCTGACGACTTAAGTGTCACGAATGTCAGGGACGATCTATCGATGCCCGTTTTTCTCATATTTATCTATCAAAGGAGCGCAACCTTTTGATAGGGTATGCTGTATTTGTAGTAGCGTGAGTTTGTTAAAGAACTCATAAATTTTAACTAGAAATACAATATCCAAAACTATGAAGAATGCTTTTACGATGAGCATACTTGTCTCAAGTATGCTATTTTCCAATTTTATTTTTTCTCAAATTGCTATAAACGAAGTTTCTACAACTGGTGAAATTGAAATAATCAATTTCTCTAATGATGTCTCTGACATCTCTACCCTATGGCTCTGCGATCGGCCATCTTATGAACAAATAAGTAGACTTGAGATCGTTTGCGGATCCACAATATTAGGACCTGGAGAAACTGTTACGGTTGCTTCAAGTGCCATCAATATAGATGGTAGTGGAGATGAGTTAGCGCTCTATAACTCAACTGATTTTGGTAGTGCTGATGCCATTGTGGATTACGTCATCTGGGGTGATCGAATGGGTAGTACCAGAGAACCCGTAGCAGTAAGCGCTGGGATTTGGGTGGCAGATGAAAGGGCCACGGCGTTTTCCGATGATATGACGCTCAACTGGGATGGGCTAAATAATGGAGCTACAGCATGGTCGACTAGTGCAGCATCTATTTGCACCGAACCAGGAATGGATGATTCCGATGATATGGATGACTCCGATGATATGAATGATTCAGATGATATGGACGACTCCGATGACATGAATGATTCAGATGATATGGATGACTCCGATGATATGAATGATTCAGATGATATGGACGATACATCTGACGGTGATGATGGAGGCTGTGATGCTGATGGCGGTGTATTAACTGGTGGTCCTTTTACCTTCGATGCTGTCGGTGATGGAACTGCTGATATGATACCTGTTGGCTCTATAGCAGTGGATCGTCAAAATGGAGAAAACTTCCAGTGGGTTGTAACTGATGATGAAGGATATATCCTTGGCCTTCCTCCTATGCCAAGTGCGGTCAACTTCGACACACCCGGGGCGGGCACATGCCTCATCTGGCATCTTGCTTCTAATGGAGATTTAACAGGAGTAGGCATGGGGCTGAATGC
>CAYYBR010000395.1:0-2798 GCA_964470035.1 uncultured Saprospiraceae bacterium | reverse complement strand
GTGCCAGACGGAAGTCTGAAAAGTGACTTTGTTGTTGTGCACTTACTGTCGTCGTCCCAAGAAGAACGAGCAAAAAGATAATGCAGCTACCGATCCCACGTTGTACCAGTAGTCGTTCTTCTTTATTGTGTATCATTTATCAAATATCGCAAGTTATCTTCAATTGTTGAATATGCCTTTAAAGGCTCGGAATTGGATTTGGTTGTATGTCTTGGTTTTATCGTATTCACCGTTTACAGTGCTTTCCGCCCAGTTTATTCTTGAGGAAAACGAAAGATTAGAGGAATATACTACATCTAAGGTCAATAAAAATCGACTTACATGGAGCTTAGTTACTAGTGGAGCAGTATATACGGCATCCTCTATAACGCTTTACCAAGCATGGTATAAGGATTTTCCTCAGTCAGGTTTTCATTTTCATAACGACTTTGATGAATGGCGAGGAGTAGATAAAGCGGGTCATATCTTTTCTGGATATTTCCAGACAGACTGGGCATATAAAGGGTGGAAATGGACAGGACTTAAGGAAGATCAGGCGATATGGGCTGGTGCTGCTTCGTCGTTTTTAGCCCAGACGACTATAGAAGTCTTCGATGGGTTTTCACAAGAATGGGGTTTCTCTATCCCGGATTTTACGGCTAATATCATCGGAACCTCATCTTTTGTTGTCCAACAAAAGCTATGGGGTGATCAGCGTATTCGATTGAAGACTTCATCTTCCCCTATCAATTATCGAGATAGATATGGTGATGAGGCTTTTTCTGTCAGAGCAACAGAATTATACGGTAGTGGGTTTTTTGAGAGATATCTGAAAGATTACAACGCTCAGACTACTTGGCTTTCCGTCAATGTTAATTCTTTCGCTAGAAAGTCCCGCCTACCTAAGTGGTTAAATATAGCTGTGGGCTACGGGGCAGAAAATTTATTTGGAGGATTCGCTAATCAAGTGCCGAATACTACAGCAGATCAACAACTCAGAAGATATAGCCAGATCCTTATATCGCTAGATGCTGACTTATCAAAAATCCATACCTCTTCACCATTCATAAGAACATTACTTGATATACTCAATGTGTTCAAGGTGCCTTTCTCAACTATAGAGATCAATACCCTCGGTGAAGTGAAGTTCTATGCTATTCGATTCTGACCTCCTATATTGGGCTGATGAAATACCTACTTTTCCTTATCACAATCCTCACCAGCTGTCAGCAGGGACCATCACTTTCTCATGAAGCGAAAACTGAAGAGTCTATAAAAGCTGGATATGATACCAGCATGTATCAGGTGGCCTTTTTAGTCATGGATGGAGTTTATAACACAGAGCTTACAGCGCCTTATGACATCTTTCAACATACACAGTACAGAGAAGGCGTCAAGCAGATGAATACCTTTTTGGTAGCAGATACCAAAGATCCCGTCACTTCATTCGAAGGTATCAGACTACTCCCAGACTATGATTATACGTCGGATGAGATGCCGCCCATAGATATACTAGTGGTACCTAGTGCAGAACACCACTTAGATACGGACCTGGAGAATGAAGAGATGATAGCTTGGGTAAGGAGGGTAGGTGAGAAGGCAGAGTTCGTTACAAGTCATTGCGATGGTTCTTTTGTCCTCGCTAAAACGGGTTTACTCGATGATGTAGCTTCTACTACGTTCCCATCTGATATAGATCGGTACAAAGAGATGTTTCCCCATCTTGATGTCAGGGACAAAGTCCTCTTTGTACATGATGGGAAGTACATCACATCCGCGGGCGGGGCGAAGTCATTTGAGGCTGCTTTATATTTGACTGAAGTCTTGTATGGTGATAGTATCGCAAGGAGTCTTGCTGGAGGACTAGTCATCGACTGGGATCTCAATGAAGTTCCTCATATCACGGTCACACAATGATATCTGACCATATAGTAAGCCATATGATTCAATTAGTCATTCTTATGGAGGCCATTGACTAATTGGTTTATCTTAATCGGCTAGCTTATGCTCATAACAACATGAAGGTCATCAGAGCCTGTATTATACTTGCTATAGCGTATTTAGTTATCACTCCTTGTAATGGTCAATTACTAGACGAAAAGATATCAAAGTATATGGATGCCGCAGATCCAATAGAGCAGTATGATTTGTTCTCTGATATTATGTTTGGTAATTCGGACTACACTACTGCCGAGTTAAAAAAAGAAGCAACGCTCAATCTTCGCAAGTCCGAGACCCTTTCTGATTCTAGATATGAGTCAATGGCTTATAGTATTTTGGGTGATGCGTATTATCTCTCTGGCTTAAGAGACTCTGCCCAATACTATTATTTATTGCAAGCTTCATGTTTGGATGACAAAGTGACGAGTAGCTCGCATCAGACTTTGATTGCATCAGGCTTGGGTAATGCTGCTAATACCTCCAGCTCACTAGGAAAGAAGGCTTACGCTATCTCATTAGCTATGGAAGCACTACCCTACGCAAAATCCCTAGGTGATCCTCGAGGAGAAGCGGACCTATATTATGTTTTGGCTCAAGCTTACAATAGTATGATTGAGGTAGATTCGGCTTTGTTCTACTTTGATAAGTGTTATCAGATAAATCTGGCAACTGGGGACAAGAGAAGTTTGACAAGTAATATACTCCTCATCGGCAATATATATAAGACACAAGAAAAATATGAAGAGGCTTTAGCTAACTATAAGAAGATCCTTCCAGAAATATTTGATACAAGCCAGTACTATTTTGAACGATCTAAGGTATTCAGCGAGATGGCAAGCGTATACCAAAATCTTGACAGGGTTGACTCTGCCCTTTAC
>CAYYBR010000394.1:0-2817 GCA_964470035.1 uncultured Saprospiraceae bacterium | reverse complement strand
AGCCTTAACCTGATAAAGTTGATCTCTCCGATATCAAAGTTGTCAGTCAGATGTATCTCATGGAGGACGAACATATCTTCTGTGCCATTCGCATTTCTATTAAAAGTTGAAAGCCAAGGCGCACTAAAGCGAGCATCATATCCATCTGTAAGAGGTGTCCAATTTATTCCATCTAAGCTGCCTTCAGGTACTACAAAATCAAAAAAGTCATCATCCCCAAATCTTGATCCTGTAACACCTGGTTCTATGATAGCCACATCGTTATATCTAAATGTCTGAGAGTCTTGCACCATAATAGGTACTTTCAACTGATATATATCATTTGACAAGTCTTCGTAATCATGACGACTATGTATAGCTGTGTTTGAACCAAATCCCTGCTCTATTCTCTCTGTAAATCCCAATCCAATGAAATCTTCTAAAGTCTCATCTGAAAACTCGTTGAAGTATTCTATGACAGGAGTTCTAGCTGCAAAAATAAATGTGGTGAAAGGTTGAGAGATATACTGCTCACCATTTAGATGACCTACAGACTGAATTTCATAGATGCCATCAGGAAGGTCTATGTCTTCGATAGTAAAGGATGCATTGTTTCCAACTAAAGCTAGGTCCTGATCAGTTATACTTGTCAGAGAAGATACACCTAGCCTCTCTCCATCTACTATAAATGAAATCGAATCAAAATCACTTCTTATAAAATTCTCAACCATTAATTCTCCAGTGGTTGTCACTGTCGCATTATTTATAAAAGGAGCTGAAATTATGTCCTCCATTTCCACTGACCATATGCCACGACCATAGGTAGCAACAACAACTTGGCCATCTTGTATTCTCATCTGAAATATAGGAGCCGCAGGAAGATTGGAGTCTAACAGATTCCAACTAGCTCCATCATCCAGAGACTCAATAATACCGATGTCCGACCCTACCCATATACGATCTGGGTTATTAGGGAAAACTAAAATTGTGTTTAGTGCAACATCAGGAAACCCTCTGTCACTAACATCACCTCCTGTTTCAAATCCACTGATATCCTCCCATGTTTGTCCAAGATCTCGAGTCCTTAGGACTTTTGGTCTTCTAGCAAAAGAAAATAAGGCATAACCAGTCTCTGGTTCATCAGGATGAGCCCCTAGACCGGATACCGTTCCAAGTTCTTCATTCGGATATACTGAAGTCGGAGAGAAACTTGTGCCCCCATCAGTGGAGACGAATATTCGTCTACCGTTTGTCATAGCTCCTCCAGCCCATATGATATCTGTATCAGCTTCAGACACTTCGATATCCATGCGATTAGTGAAGCTCCATTGGGCATCTATAGGTGTTAGATCCCAGCTTTTACCAAAATTTTCAGATCTCCAGACTCCTGATACACCTACAGCGAAAACTCTATCAGGATTAGATTTGGCATTGGCCAACCTTGATAAGAATGGTCCAGCCCCATTTCCAGTATCCGATAAGCCAGAAGTAGACCCAGTCCAATTCTCTCCACCGTTGTCTGATCTTTGTATGCTATTGAACTGAACTGATCCAAGAATTTGACTAGGATCTCTGTTATTCCAGATAGCCTCAAATCCATCACCACCGACAGCAAATTGATAAAAGCTCTCTGCGTTAGAGATCTCACCGGACCGCGTTAGCCATGTAGAGTTATCTTGCATTCCTCCGATAAAGCGATCTTCACCAGGTCTCTTATCTGCTCCATAAAACTGAGTAGTATTATATCCAAATCCAGCGTATCTGAAGTCTCCATTGGTCTCTCCCGGATTTGCCGATACTCTTGATTGGTATACTCCTCCATCGTTAGTAGATATCATACTAAAGGTCCTTCTGGAACTATCTGCTATGATAAAAGTTAAGCTATGATGATCTGGGTGTAAACCAGCATTTGCTTCAAACTGTGCATTGGAAAACCCATTGATTTCTGCGGGATTGCTACGGGCATCACTTATTCTGGCTTCTCGAAGATCTGCGACAACTACTTCATCAGATAACATACGGAACGATACTGGATCATCTTGTTCAAAATCATAGGTCTGACCATCAACGAAGATGGGCCAAATCAGATACAACTGACGCTCTTCATGTCCACCATCACGTGCGATCCCAGGGTCTTCCATGGGAGCGTATGGTATCAGGTGGGGGAAGATGTATTCTCTCGTATCATTTTCTGGAGTATCTGCATTTAAGTTTTCTTCTTCTAGGGTCCACTCTCCATCTTCTTGTTGATCTCTTATAGATGCCATCAACTGTATGTTGTTATCTATATCCCATATCTGAAAAGGCACTTCGACAAGATCCTGATATATATAACCAGTACCTCGGACACCTGCTCCTTGCATATTCACTGTAAAACGGTGTGCAAGTTGGGAGATGCCCCGTCCAAATCTGATTTCTACGCTTGGAAATTCACTCCTCAATACATCTCCTGGAAAGATGCCTCCACCATCACTGATGTTTCGCCCATTGACAAAATCCAACCATTCAAATGCTCCACCATCCTCTAAGTTCAGTGCCGTTGTACGAGATTCTATCGGTCGCAAGGTTATCCGAAATAAATCTACCCCGCCGACATAGGCAATTTCTCGCCGAAAAGGATGTGCTTCGATAACGTTGTCATAAAAGCCTTGTCCATTGAGGTAGTCTTCAGCGTCGTCCGCTACTGCCGCAAGATCCCAGGTCTCTGCTCCGTCGCGACTGATATATACATCAGTGCCTGTCCCCAGGAGTCCTCCTTCTGCTAGTCCCCAGACATAGTTGGTGTCTACTGAAGAAACGTCGATTTCTAGACGTCCATCGATATTCATATTTCGGGAC
>CAYYBR010000393.1:0-2822 GCA_964470035.1 uncultured Saprospiraceae bacterium | reverse complement strand
TTGGTGCACAAGACACATTAGATGTATACATCAGATTAGAGGGTATCAATCGGAGCTATCAGCCAGAGACACTAGCACTCTGGCATTTGGATTTTGAGCATCTTTTTGGTAATCAAATATACTTGGCCCTTAAGGCAGCGCTTTTCTATGGCATCATAGGAGTACAGATTCTGTTTTTTCTATTTCTGTTTCTAATTGAAAGAGAAAAGGTATATATCTACTTTTCTATTTTTGGCTTAGGTTTATTATTAAGTAGGATTACTTCAGAATTCAATTTCGCCAGCTTTGTGCCAGTACCATCGCTGGCGAATTATAATGAGATCATTTTCTTCCTGTCAGTATACTTAACTGTCGTTGGAGGTATCCTCTTTGTTTCTAATTATCTCAAGATCCCAAGAGAAAGCAACTTCATTAGACGCGTTGTACCGATTTATCTTTTTCTAACTTTAGTAGCTTTTATCCGATTTTTATGTCGCTATTTATTTAGCGAAGAAGGATCTTACCCTGTTCTGTTAACTCCAGCATACTATACTTTAACGGCACCTTTTCTTGGCATTTATATGATCATTAGCTCGCCATTGCGGGATAAAAAAACAAAATTTTTACTACTACTTTCTATCATACCGATCATCATCGGGACGATCATGACCATATTGTTTAATGAAGATCTGCTACCTAACTTTATTAATGCCCTCCACGTCGATGATATTATGAAGATGGCCGTTATACTGTTGATAGTGACACTCTCTCTGACTGTTGGTTATCGTTCCAAGTCGCTCAAAGAAGAAAAGAATGAAGCCATCCAGCAAAATACAAAAGCTCAGCAGACTTTGTTTGAAGAGAAAATGCGTGCAGAAAAACTGGAAGAGTTAGACGTATTAAAAACGAAGCTGTACACTAATATTACACATGAATTCAGAACGCCCCTCACTGTCATCATGGGTATCAATGATGAGTTGTCAGAAACTACCAATCAGCTAAGCCTTCCAAAAGAGAAAAAAGAGAAAATCTTACAAAACCAACAACTGATTCATCGCAATAGTGAAAATCTTCTCACATTGGTTAATCAACTCCTAGACTTATCAAAGTCCGATAGCCAACTCCTAGAGTTACAGCTAAAACAAGGAGATATAATAACATACCTCAATTACTTGACTGAGTCTTTCTTTAGTAAGGCTAAGGAGAAAGATATCAGGCTTGTATTTTACTCTGAGCTCTCTTCTCTTATGATGGATTATGACGAACAAAAGATCCAACACATCGCCTACAATCTCTTATCCAATGCCTTAAAATTCACACCAGAAAAGGGTAAAATTATCATGCATGCGACTAACATTGATCACACTGAGAAGCCCATGCTGCAACTGATTGTAAAAGATACAGGCATAGGTATACCTGAAGACCAATTGCCCTTTATATTCGATCGATTCTACCAGGTGGATGACTCACACACACGTCAGGTGGATGGTAGTGGTGTAGGACTTTCGCTTACTAAGGATATGGTAGAACTCATGAGTGGTGACATATCTGTCGATAGCCAAGTAGATGTCGGTACAACTTTTACTGTTCGCCTGCCCATCACTAACCAGGCTGAAAAAGACCAGACTTTGAAGTCTGATAGGCAGGCTATCATCACTCAAGAGCTATCTCTCCAGGGCCAGGATGATATACCTACAGATATTAATCCTGAGGATGACAAACCGATTCTGTTGATCGCAGAGGATAATAAAGATGTATTTACCTACTTACAGCAGGTATTAGGTCAGAGCTATCAGATCATCAAAGCGCACAACGGAGAGGAAGGTATCAATAAAGCGATAGCTTATGTACCTGACCTTATCATCAGTGATGTGATGATGCCCATCAAGGATGGTTACGAGCTGACTTCTACACTAAAAGAAGATACCCGTACCAGTCACATCCCGATCATCATACTTACGGCCAAAGCATCCGACTCCGATAAGATGACTGGCCTTAAAACGGGGGCAGATGCTTATCTCTACAAACCATTCAACAAGGAAGAGCTACGCATCAGAATCGCACAGCTATTAGAAAGCAGGAACAAACTTAGAGATCATTATGCTGCGCTATATAATGAAACAATAAAAGATAGTAATGGTGCCGAGAGACAAAACACACAAGAGTCAAAACCTCTGGACAGAGAAGAAGAATTTTTGCAGTTCTTACAAGAGATAATACACGACGATCTTAAAAACCAAAATCTGAATGCAGCTTACCTAGCTCAAAAAGCAGGTATAAGTCAGTCTCAGTTATATCGTAAGCTCAAAGCACTCACCGGAGAAACGCCCAACAGTCTGATCAAAGATATACGGCTACAAAAAAGCTTACCCCTTCTCAAAGACCTAGATAACCATATATCTGAAGTAGCCTATGAAGTGGGCTTTAACAACCCTAGTTACTTTACTCGTTCCTTCCACAAGAAGTTTGGGCTGTCACCACTGGCTTATCGCAAGAAATAAGAGCAGTAGGAGTATCCCTATGATGAAAGTTTGACGTGCCTTGCTCATAGCTCTATGATCCTCGAAGGCTAGTAGGAAGTTCTTTTTATGTGATGCTAGATCGCTTACGCAAATATCCTTAATACACTGAATATCAATCAGATATACTGCTATGGTTCGCATGCGATGACAATATAGTGCAAGGATTAATTGCTCCCATGACAGTATAGTGCAAGCATTTGGAAGAATAGTGCAAATCCTCCAGACCATTGTGCGAGATATTGCTGCCTTCAAAAGTGGATCATTCACTGCGATCTGCTCAACTGTAAAAACTATAAACTATGTTGATTTCTCGCAGAGAAC
>CAYYBR010000392.1:0-2839 GCA_964470035.1 uncultured Saprospiraceae bacterium | reverse complement strand
ATCCAAAGTCTAGCGTCATGTTACCATTGCTATCAAGCTCATCGTCTTGATCTCCGCCTGATCCTGGCTCATCCGTTGGCTCATCTTCTGGGCTCAATGTGATCACATTAGACCATACTCCTTCGCCTATACCATTTTGAATACCGTTATCATCATTATCAGCATCATCGTTAGGATCCAAGCTTGTAGGTGTACTACTTGCTGGGAAGTCAGGGTTAACATCTGAGATGCTTGCATAAAAATCACCTGGGATCAATCCATCCACAAAGTAATCTCCGTTAGCATCTGTAACTGCTTCACCAACTAACTCGTCATCACCATTCTCAGCGATACCGTCTGCTCCAGTATTGAATATCTGAACTGTTAGTCCTTCGATACCTGGCTCATCATCATCTCTGATACCGTCATTATCATTATCTACGAATACATTAGATCCGATGCTCAATAGAAGTGGCTCAACTGGCTCGTTATCACCATCATCTTCATCATCTGGATCTACACTCTGGTCATTAGGATTATCATCGATAGGTCCTACAAGACCATCACCATCTGTATCCGGACCGTTACCTGGTGTTGAATCAGGATCGAACTGGTCAGCATCCATAACTTGAGATAAGTTATCATACTCAACTCCTTCTCCTGGTGCTAGAACCTCTGCGTCGAATGTCAAGCTTAGTGTCTCACCACTAGCTATAGATAAGTCGCTCCATGCTAGGCCATTGGCTGTTGTAGCACCACCATTGCTGATATTTGTTACTTCGCCATATCCATTTGGAAGAGCATCTCCAACCATCACACCTGTTGCATCACTTGGACCATTGTTAGTGACTTCTATAGTGAATGTCACAAAGTCACCGATGTTAGGTGTAGGATCGTTAACGATCTTGATTAGTTCGAGATCTGCTACCTCTGGAGTCACTGGCTCATCGTCAGCATCATCTTCATCGTCAGGATCTTGTCCTGGGTCGTTAGGATTATCATCTTCAGATCCAATCAATCCATCACCATCTGTATCCGGATCATTTCCTGGCTCAGAGTCAATGTCAAACTGATCTGCTTCTTCTACAGAAGCGATATTATTATATTCTACTCCATCAAGTGGAGCTTCCACTGTAACATCAAAAGTAAGTGAGATACTTCCATCCTCAGCAATGTCAAGACCAGTCCAAGTAATCTCGCTACCTGCAGCTGTTCCATCATTACTAATGTTAGCTATATCACTATATCCATTAGGCACTATATCTGATACAGTTACACCAGTAGCAGCATCAGGACCAGCATTGATAACTTCGATAGTAAATGTAACTACATCACCAACGTTAGGTGTTGCATCACTTACTGTCTTGATCAAGCTTAGGTCAGCTACTTGTGGAAGAACTGGCTCGTTATCAGCATCATCCTCGTCATCTGGATCTACACTCTGATCGTTAGGATTATCATCTTCAGATCCGATTAATCCATCACCATCAGGATCGATACCATTTCCTTCTTCACTATCTATATCTGCTTGATCTAACTCCGTTACTTCTGCAACGTTGTCAAAATCAACTCCATCAAGTGGTGCTTCTACTGTTACATCAAATGTTACATCAACACTTGATCCAGCAGCTATGTCAAGTCCAGTCCATGTGATTACACTTCCTGCTGCTTCACCTGTTCCACTTATGTTTTCTATAGCACTGTATCCGTTAGGCACATTGTCCTCAACTGATATACCAGTTGCATCATTAGGTCCTTCGTTAGATACCGTTATAGTAAATGTGATTACATCTCCTACATTAGGCTCTGCATCACTTACTACCTTCACTAAGTTGATATCTACTGCTGGTCTAAATCCGAAGTCAACAGTCATGTTACCATCATCATCAGAAGCAGCGTCCTGATCTCCTCCTGAACCTGGCTCATCAGTTGGCTCTGTACCACCCACTAGAGTGATAACATTAGACCATACTCCGTCACCTGGTTCGTCTTGGATACCATTGTCATCGCTGTCTTCATCATCATTAGGATCAGCTGCAAAACCTGTACTACTTATAGGGAAGTCCTCATCAACATCTGGAATCGCTACATAGTAGTCACCAGGTGTCAAACCATCAACAAAGTAATCTCCGTTAACATCTGTGACAGCTGTACCAACTTCCTCATCGTCATCATTCTCTGGGATGCCGTCTTCTCCTGTATTAAATACTACAACAGTAACTCCCTCTATACCATCATCCTCTGGATCTTGGATACCATTGTCATTGTTATCTGCAAAGACAGTAGATCCAAGACTCAACTCTGGCACAAATCCAAAGTCAACTGTCATGTTTCCATTGTCGTCGTCATCGCTATCCTGATTTCCTCCTGGAGCTCCTTCGCCTGTCGGCTCATCATCTCCTATAAGGGTGATCACATTAGACCATACTCCTTCTCCTGGAGCATCCTGGATACCGTTATCATCATTGTCTACATCATCATTTGGATCTTCTCCAAATCCTGTGCTACTCACTGGGAAGTCTGGATCAACAACTGGTATAGCTACATAGTAATCACCTGGTACGAGACCATCTACTATGTAATTACCATTTTGATCTGTAACAGCTTCACCTACTAGTTCGTCATCGTCATTTTCAGCGATGCCATCTTCTCCTAGGTTAAATACTTGTACTGTTACACCAGGAAGTCTCTCATCTAGATCATCGAATACTCCATTATCATTGTTGTCAACAAATACTGTTGATCCAACACTTACTAGTGGTGCAAATCCAAAGTCAAGAGTCATGTTACCATTGCTATCAAGAGCATCGTCTTGATCTCCACCTGATCCTGGCTCATCTGTTGGCTCATCTTCTGGGCT
>CAYYBR010000391.1:0-2854 GCA_964470035.1 uncultured Saprospiraceae bacterium | reverse complement strand
CTCTCCGTAGTGAATCTATCAAAAGGATCAACGAAGTGCATATTCATAGGTATACCAACAGCATCTTCTTGGTCTTCTATGACTGTAGATAGGCCATATTGTTGACTTAGCAAACCTACTGCCCAAAGACAAAACGCATCGAGGATGTCATCATCTTGTACATCTTTCTTTTTATAGTTTGACCGCGCTTTCGCAAATGTTTCTCTACCATCTGGCATCCAATATTCTAAAATTTTCAACCTAGTCATTCGTCCTTCTTGGGTCTTTTTTGAAGGAATTCGTATGGGCTCTTTTTGAAGAAAATGAAAGCAGATTTCTGGATGCGCCTCTTTTAAAACATTTACAAAAGTGACATTGTTTTTTAGAAAAATATCTACCTGTTTTATCTTTGGACAGATATGCCATGACTGGATAGAGATACCCTTACCTGTGTAGTCTCGATGATGAGCGAGTGCTTCCTCATATGAGCCTGCATAAACTGCCCGTCGACTTGGTGTTTGAAATATAGATGATGATCGATGTGACAAGATTCTTCTGGCCCGCTCTTCTACTGACCTCGGGTGCTCACGATCTGGCAATCCGATCGGTATGTCTATCAACGTCATGGGATACTGGCCGAGGAGCTCTTTACTTTCAGCAAGATCTCTGATTAAGTCAATCCGAACTTCGCTCTGTGTGCCGTGAACTACGCACCATCCATATGGGCAAGCATCAATCCCTATCATCTCAGTGGAGGCTTCATCAGCATGATAGTCTAAACAAAGAAGTGATCATATCTGTTCTGGATCACATCAGTAAGGTCAAGAAAACTTAAGGAGTCATGTACCGCACTGCCAAATGAATGGATGATATTGATCAATAGAAAACAAAATCATGGAGATACACGCTGATAGTGAGGTACTAGAAGTCCAAAAACTTTTATCATCATTAGGTTGGATAGCTGGTGAGGAGGTTAAGAAAATAGCCAAGGCAGGAGAAGGCAATATGAATGTAGTACTTCGGATCACTACCGATAAGAGGTCATTCATACTCAAGCAGTCGAGATCATACGTACAGAAGTATCCTGGTATAGCAGCGCCTATAGAGCGCATAGATGTGGAGGCAAGGTTTTATGAAGCACTAGAGACCAGTGCTATCTCCGCACATCTACCTAATATCATCAACTACAAGCCCGATCTCTATCTCCTCATGATCGAAGATCTAGGAATAGTCGAAGATCTATCGAGCATCTATGCTAGGCGGACCATATCTGAAGAAACGATAGGCAAGCTGATAGAGATCGCACATCATACCCATACATCCGGTCCTACTGCTAGCTTCCCTGCTAATCTCGAACTACGCAGGCTGAATCATCAGCACATATATGTACTACCATATAAAAAGGACAATGGGTTTGTCCTAGATGATGTGCAAGAGGGTCTTCAGGATATAGCAGCACCATATCAAGACAACCCTCAACTCTCAGCGGTGATCGATACTATGGGCCAAGAATATCTCTCCATGGGCACACATCTTATACATGGGGATTACTACCCTGGCAGTTGGATGACGATACATGGGCAGCTATATGTACTGGATCCAGAATTCGCACATATCGGTCATCGCGAGTTTGATCTCGGTGTGATGGGAGCCCATATCATGCTATCCACGCATGATGCAGCAACCATACAGAAGCTCCTCCAGCTTTATCCTGATGACGTATCTGAAAAGAAAGTGTATCAGCTAGCAGGTATAGAAATCATGAGGCGGCTGATCGGACTCGCGCAACTACCGTTAGAAAGAACGCTTGAAGAAAAAGCACATCTACTTGAGGTCGCTGAGAGTTGGATACTATAACTGAGCTTCAGTCATCGTGTCCCAGAAATCTGCTTTCATAGCAGGCACATCTATATCGATATACGCTTCTATCACCCTACCACTCACCTCAGAGGGAGCGTCAAATTCTTTTTTTGTCGCCCACTCGGCGTGTATCAACGCTTCTATAATCGCTAAGTCCCACATGATCCAGCTTTTCTTTTCGGGATCTTCTTTAGTCCACCACCTGGTGTAGCTTTCCCAACGATCGACAAGGTAGTCGGAGATACCACCACGGCCTTTCAAGTGTCTATCTACATCTTCTTTGCCCAGCACGAGGTGCTGGCAAGTCGTAGCAGTCATGACATCAAAGTCTAATCCTTCCGTATCCAATAAAACCTGTACGGCAAGGGTATCATTACCAGAGTTAAACTCCTTGAGATCAAAGACTTGAGCCGTAGTATCATGCCAAAATCCAATATAGTGTACCTGCAACAATGGTATGATATCCGGCGCCTGTAAGACAGCAGTGGCAATATTAGTGCATGGCCCAAGGATGGCTATGTGTAATGGATCATCGACCGTTCGATCTCTAGCTTGTTCGATGATAAAATCCGCAGCGGCTGAAGACTGAGGATTAGCAATCGACTCGATAGGAGCATTAGCGCCTAATGGGAGTGGCAGATCCTTGATATCTAGCAGGTCGATGATCTCTTCATTGATTTTTTGACTTTCATAGACCGTACTATCTGATGCCAAAGGAGAGGTATGAAACTGGGCAGAAGTAATACCTAAGAGGTCTAGTTCTGGCGCTTTTATCGCCCTGACTATGGCGTAAAGATCATCTACTTCGTTAGCGGTGTCTGCATCTATGATGAGGGGTAAGCCTGTATCTTCTTGATCAGAAGAGCAGCTACAAAGTATGAGTGCTAGACTTAAAACAAATACGAAGGACGCTCTCATAATTATGCTGCTTTCTCACTTACTATATCTGCGATGATCTGCATCCATCTGGGGTCATCGTTCAAGCTTTCTACAAGATCAAGACGCTGACCTCCAT
>CAYYBR010000390.1:0-2866 GCA_964470035.1 uncultured Saprospiraceae bacterium | reverse complement strand
GGAGCAACAGGAGCTACGGGAGCAGCAGGTCCACAAGGACCAGCGGGCCCACAAGGTGACACAGGTGCTACAGGCCCACAAGGCCCAGTTGGACCAATGGGAGCTACAGGCGCTACAGGTGCAGTTGGAGCAACCGGCGCTACAGGCGCACAAGGCCCAGCAGGCCCACAAGGTGAGACTGGTGCAACAGGTGCGACAGGAGCAGTTGGAGCTACCGGTGCTACAGGAGCAACAGGTCCACAAGGACCAGCCGGCGCGAATGGAGTTAATTGCTGGGATGCAAATAACAATGGAGTAGCCGATACGAATGAGGATGTTAATGGAGATGGAGTAATAGATGTGAATGATTGTCAAGGTCCTACCGGAGCTACAGGCGCTACCGGAGCCACTGGTGCTACAGGAGCAGTCGGAGCAACGGGTGCTACTGGTGCAACAGGAGCAGCCGGCCCACAAGGTCCAGTTGGAGCTACAGGAGCGATGGGAGCACAAGGCCCAGCAGGTCCACAAGGTGAAACCGGAGCAACGGGTGCAGTTGGAGCAACAGGAGCGACAGGCCCACAGGGCCCTGTGGGAGCTACAGGAGCAATGGGAGCACAAGGTCCAGCAGGTCCAATAGGAGCCACTGGTACTACAGGAGCAACAGGCCCACAAGGCCCAGTAGGAGCTACCGGGGCAACTGGTGCAACTGGAGCACAAGGCCCAGCCGGCGCGAATGGAGTTAATTGTTGGGATACAAATAACAATGGAGTAGCCGATACGAATGAAGATAGAAACGGCGATGGAGTGATAGATGTGAATGATTGTCAAGGAGCTACAGGAGCTACAGGTGCAACAGGCCCAATGGGAGCAACAGGTGCTACGGGAGCAGCAGGTCCACAAGGTCCAGTTGGTGCTACAGGTGCAATGGGTGCTCAAGGACCAGCGGGTCCAATCGGAGCTACAGGTGCTACCGGAGCAGCAGGCCCACAAGGTCCAGTTGGTGCTACAGGCGCGATGGGTGCTCAAGGACCAGCGGGTCCAATGGGAGCAGTCGGCGCGACTGGGGCAACAGGAGCACAGGGTCCAGCAGGTCCACAAGGAGCTACAGGCGCTACCGGATCAACTGGCGCACAAGGTCCAGCGGGTCCAACAGGAGCTTCAGGGATTAGCTGTTGGGATACGAACGGCAATGGATTAGCTGATGTATCAGAAGATGTGAATGGAGATGGACTTATCAATGTAGGTGATTGTCAAGGTCCGCAAGGTCCAGTAGGAGCCACTGGTGCTACCGGAGCAACAGGCCCACAAGGCCCAGTAGGAGCTACCGGGGCAACTGGTGCAACTGGAGCACAAGGCCCAGCCGGCGCGAATGGAGTTAATTGCTGGGATGCAAATAACAATGGAGTAGCCGATACGAATGAGGATGTTAATGGAGATGGAGTAATAGATGTGAATGATTGTCAAGGTCCTACCGGAGCTACAGGCGCTACCGGAGCCACTGGTGCTACAGGAGCAGTCGGAGCAACGGGTGCTACTGGTGCAACAGGAGCAGCCGGCCCACAAGGTCCAGTTGGAGCTACAGGAGCGATGGGAGCACAAGGCCCAGCAGGTCCACAAGGTGAAACCGGAGCAACGGGTGCAGTTGGAGCAACAGGAGCGACAGGCCCACAGGGCCCTGTGGGAGCTACAGGAGCAATGGGAGCACAAGGTCCAGCAGGTCCAATAGGAGCCACTGGTACTACAGGAGCAACAGGCCCACAAGGCCCAGTAGGAGCTACCGGGGCAACTGGTGCAACTGGAGCACAAGGCCCAGCCGGCGCGAATGGAGTTAATTGTTGGGATACAAATAACAATGGAGTAGCCGATACGAATGAAGATAGAAACGGCGATGGAGTGATAGATGTGAATGATTGTCAAGGAGCTACAGGAGCTACAGGTGCAACAGGCCCAATGGGAGCAACAGGTGCTACGGGAGCAGCAGGTCCACAAGGTCCAGTTGGTGCTACAGGTGCAATGGGTGCTCAAGGACCAGCGGGTCCAATCGGAGCTACAGGTGCTACCGGAGCAGCAGGCCCACAAGGTCCAGTTGGTGCTACAGGCGCGATGGGTGCTCAAGGACCAGCGGGTCCAATGGGAGCAGTCGGCGCGACTGGGGCAACAGGAGCACAGGGTCCAGCAGGTCCACAAGGAGCTACAGGCGCTACCGGATCAACTGGCGCACAAGGTCCAGCGGGTCCAACAGGAGCTTCAGGGATTAGCTGTTGGGATACGAACGGCAATGGATTAGCTGATGTATCAGAAGATGTGAATGGAGATGGACTTATCAATGTAGGTGATTGTCAAGGTCCGCAAGGTCCAGTAGGAGCCACTGGTGCTACCGGAGCAACAGGCCCACAAGGCCCAGTAGGAGCTACCGGGGCAACTGGTGCAACTGGAGCACAAGGCCCAGCCGGCGCGAATGGAGTTAATTGCTGGGATGCAAATAACAATGGAGTAGCCGATACGAATGAGGATGTTAATGGAGATGGAGTAATAGATGTGAATGATTGTCAAGGTCCTACCGGAGCTACAGGCGCTACCGGAGCCACTGGTGCTACAGGAGCAGTCGGAGCAACGGGTGCTACTGGTGCAACAGGAGCAGCCGGCCCACAAGGTCCAGTTGGAGCTACAGGAGCGATGGGAGCACAAGGCCCAGCAGGTCCACAAGGTGAAACCGGAGCAACGGGTGCAGTTGGAGCAACAGGAGCGACAGGCCCACAGGGCCCTGTGGGAGCTACAGGAGCAATGGGAGCACAAGGTCCAGCAGGTCCAATAGGAGCCACTGGTACTACAGGAGCAACAGGCCCACAAGGCCCAGTAGGAGCTACCGGGGCAACTGGTGCAACTG
>CAYYBR010000389.1:0-2908 GCA_964470035.1 uncultured Saprospiraceae bacterium | reverse complement strand
GTCCATAAGTATACACCTGGAGAGCAGTTGTGACCATTGGTTGTGCCATCCCAGCCATCTTGTTCCCTATTCGCTACTATATTTTTCTTTTGATATAGCATTCCACCCCAGGCATCATAAATTTGAAAAAGCGCTAAATCATAATTCAAATTGCCTTGTAGAAAGAAAAAGTCATTTCTATTGTCATTATTAGGCGTGAAGATATTAGGTTCAAAAAACGTCACATCTGTCACATCCAGATTGAATCCATCTGTCTTCTCACAGCCAGTCATATTATCTATCGTCAGCTCGATGTCAGTATCTTCAGAGGGCTGAATAGATGGTTTTTCGCAACTGGGACAATCTAATGCTTCTTGATCGGAGCTACTCCAGCTAAACGAATTGATAGGTGAGGTACTAGTGTATTGCGGTTCCAAGACTATTACTGCTCCACTCTCTATAATTTGATCATCACCCAGATTAAGTCCGATCTCATCCAATTCAACCGTTGCAGTAGCTGTAATTTGATCACACTCTGTAGTTATGGTTATCTGATAATCACCTTCGTTAAAAACCGTGATTTCAGTGGTGTTTTCTCCAGTACTCCATTCATATGACTTGGCTCCATATATACCGGCATGTAAAGTTGTCTGCCCACCTTTGCATATACCAAAGAATTGATCTTCGAACGGATCAGAAAGACCATTGATAGAAAATAAAGTTGCATCATCATTTGCAGTAGTAACTGGATCATCTGAGACAACAGATTCTAATTCAAAGTCTTCTAACCTAAGTCCTGTCAAGAAAGCCTGATTCATATATGTTCCAAATTCTACATCCTCTTGTATGTCAAAAATAATCTCAAAAGAAAATGTACCTATGGGTAGATGGATTTTTGACAAGCTTAAAATATTGCTTCCTACCGCGCTTTCTATGGTTCCGCTAAATGGTAGTGGGTCTATATCTTTTATAACTACCCCTTCTGGAAATGTATCTATCAAAGTAAGATCGAACTGTTCGATATCTGTTCGATTGATTAAGGTCATTTCAAAAGCTAATTCTGTACAAGGCGCATTATTTCTTTGGCGTACTTCATTAAGCAACTCGATACGATAAGGGCATGAACACGCATCTTGATTTCTTTCTATCTCTAGCTCCTCTAAGACAATATTCTGACCATTGGACAAATCAAACTGATAATAAGTACGATTGAGTTGAGAGTCCAACGTGGTATTACCTATACCATAAAGCTCTCCTTGATCATTAAAAAATATACTCGGCACATTCCCTGGATCATCATTTGTGACCGGATAAGTAGTGTTGTCTATAATTCTGTTATTGATATCTAGGGTTACTAATCGGTTATTTCTAAAATCATATCCGAAAAGTTTGCCCGATGTAGGGTGAAAAGCGATATCTGCACAGTATACCGTAGGTTCATCTGGATTATTTGTTCTTATCGGCAGGATTTCAGTTGAGTAACTTTCGTTTTGCACGTCTACCAAGGCAAAAATATTTTCACCTCTGGTTGGACCGAACCCCGATAATACCAGAAATCTTTCGTCGGGACTGATATCACCTGAGACAAACACAAGGTCAGTCGGCAGAGGTAAAGTTTGAAGGATGTCAAGATTAAACTCGGCGTCTATCCTACACAATCGATATGGCTGATTCTGTATGATGCCGTATATGACATTTTGTGTGGGGTGGTATGCTATGGCATTAATCTCATAGTCAGGATAATAGTGCAGATCAGTAAATGTTATAGTACGATCTTCATTTTGTTGAAGTTCTTGGAGATGGGTGCCCGCTCTCGGGTCAGCTATGACTCTATAGCCCCGGCCTTTGCACTCAAAAGGAACTTGCCCTACGGCAGTTTTAAGAATGCAAGCCATAAGAAGGAGTAGCTGAATGACCTTTTTCACAAAATCTCGATTAACTATCAATTTCCTAAAAGTATATTCTTAATAAGGAAATAATGATGTCTTTTCGATTCTTTTATCCACTTCGTCTGCCATATATCATTGCCAATCTGTAGAAAATAGCCGAGATAAATTTGGGTTTAGAACATCTTTCACTAGATTTGGTCAACCAAAATTGGTTAACCAATAACTGGATAACCAAAAGAAAGTGGAACTGTTAACTACTATGCTTGAGAATTTTCAGAGGATAATCGTGGAAAAACCGGTTGATAAGATCATCAAGCAAATAAGGGCATTGATTATATCTGGAGAACTTAAGCCTGGAGACAAACTTCCTCCCGAAAGAAGGCTCGCAGAAAAGTTTGGCGTAAGTAGAGGCCCCGTTAGAGAGGCTATACAAAAGCTTGAGTTTTACGGCATATTAAAAACACAACCACAAAGTGGTACTGTAGTCGCAGGGCTTGGTATATCGGCCATAGAAGGGCTCATTTCGGATGTCTTATTATTAGAACCAACAGATTTTAGATCGCTCGTCGAGATGAGGCTCATACTTGAAGTAAATGCAGCAAAACTTGCCGCTCAAAGAAGATCGACCGATGATATCATCGCAATTCAAAATGCCCTGCAGAGCTACGAAGACAAAATAGCTCAGAACAATCCAGCAGTAGAAGAAGATCTATTATTTCATTTAAAGATCGCGGAAGCAAGTAAGAATAGGGCGCTTAAGTCTTTCATGCTAATTATTACTCCAGACATCGTGAGTAACTATATCGCCCTGAAAGTCTGTAGTGATGCAGAATTTAATAAAACAATACAAGAGCATCGCTTAATAGTCACCAGCATCATAGACCAGGATCAACAAAAATCTGGTGATTCCATGAGGCTTCATCTCAATGATGTTGTAATCTATAGCAAGTCACATGTATTAGGAAATGGTCAAACAAATAAAAGTTTATAAAAAATTTAGACAATTATCGAGGTGAGAACTCAGCCAAATCAAAACCATC
>CAYYBR010000388.1:0-2911 GCA_964470035.1 uncultured Saprospiraceae bacterium | reverse complement strand
GACCTTTTTCTTCAGACATCGCCCACATCAACCAGTTAGATTGGTAGTCTCCATCATCAGCTTCATATGAATCTACATATAACGGGTGACGAGAGTCTGGATTAACTCTATTAGAGCCGTATTCAAACTGCCAATCTTCACCTGAGTTATCAATAAAATCACCTGCTGATATGATAGCGTTAAATGCTCCCATATCTCTCCTGTTCACTGCAGATCTTAATAGCAATGTATTTGCAGCTGTAATCCAACCTGCCGCATCTCCTATCATAAGGTTAGCTGTAGGACCAGCTGCAGTATTGCTACCAAGTTCAGCAACAGCTTCATTCAACAAAGCTTCTGCTTGCGCATATATTGCATCACCCGCTTGAGCAGGGGGACTTAGGTTTTGAATACCTCTCTCCTCCGGGGCCAAGTTTGGCACAGGTCCAAACAAGTCCACTAGTGCCATCAGGGTATAAGCCTTCATGACCTTAGCACTTCCTGAATGAATTAACTGTCCATTAGGCTCTGCAAGAGCTATAACTGCATCTGCATCAGGGATAAAATCTCTGTATGCTTGATTCCATGTGTTATCAAAACCGTTAGGAGTGAAAGCTTGTGCATATATCGCACCTGCTGTCATCGCCCGTTGTCTTGACAATTGCATTGTGAAAAACTGTGGCGCAGCTAAAAACTGAGCAAACTCCAATTGAACACTGTTGTATAGCGACTCTAAATCAGCCGTTTCCGGTGTAGGGCTGTTGGGATCATCTAGGAGATCCAACTCTAGCACATCATTACATGAGAATGAGACTAGACATAACCCTGCTAGTAAAATAGAATATATTTTCTTCATCTTATTTCGTCTTTTGTGTTTACAGGTTTTACTACCTAGAATGTGATATTAAGATTAACACCCATTCTTCTGGCCGTAGGACCTGTTACAAAATCAATACCTCTACCATTACCAACTCCTGTACTTAATACTTCAGGATCATAGTTGATACCTGTAGGGAAGTTGATCGCATTGAACCATAAATTCTCTCCTACAAGTGATACTGTTGCACTTCCGATAGGAGCGTTCTCAAAGAGAGACTTTGGTAGTGAGTAAGAAAGAGATATCTCTCTTAGCCTAACCACAGAACCATCAAATACGATTCCCTCTCTTGGTCCGAAGAATCCTTCGAAGAATGCATCACCAGCGAAGATCTGAGTCTCATTAGGCGATCCATCAGCAGTTACACCCGGAAGGATGACTGGTAAGAATCTATCGAAATCTGTATCAATCGTGTTACCACGAGCAAGGTTTTGACCTGTACTAATAGAAACGATGTCTCCACCTTTCGTATAGTTCCAGTTAACGAATAGAGATAAACCTTTCCAGCTTAATGTACTTAGGTAAGAGACTGTATAATCAGGAATAGGATCTCCGATGATACCGATGTCCTGTGACTCAACGAAGAATCCTTGGCCATTCACAAGTGGCTCACCATTTACTCTCTCAAACTGACTTCCTTGGATAACTCCAAAAGACTCACCAGGGATCGCAAAGTTACCTAGATTGGTAAATCCAGCGACAGGCACTTGATCAACTCCATCAGCAATTCTGTCAACTGTGTTATCATTAGCTGTAAAGTTCAGTCCTAGATCCCACTGCACTTCCTTAGCGATAGGAGTCAATGTAAGTCCAAGCTCGATACCTCTGTTAGTTAACTCTGCTGCGTTGATTGTTGTAGATGAAAATCCAGATGCTGGATCAGTATCAAGATCAACGATCAGATCAGAGCTCTCTTTGTTATATAAAGACAGGTCAACACCAAATCTGTTATTTAAGAATCTAGCTTCGATACCTAACTCAACCTCAGTATGTGACTCATGTCTTAGATCAGAGTTACCTAGTTGATTAGATATGAAGTTTGTATTCAGGATTGTTCCTGCAGAAGTCTGGAAAGATCTTGTATTAGTACCAAGAACTGTTCTAGTCTGGTAAGGATCAGGATATCCTGCAGAAGTACCGATACCTGCTCTAAACTTCAAGTAGTTAACAATTCCTCCATCTGTAATACTTGGGATCGCATCTGTAGGAACGATAGACAAGTTGACACTTGGATAGAAGACTGATCTGTTCTCAGGTTCTAGCGTAGAAGTCCAGTCATTACGTGCTTGTACTTGTAAGTAAGCCCAACTCTTATATCCAAGAGTAACAGACCCCAATAATCCTAGAAGATTCTCTTCTTGAACATTGAAGAATGAGTTATTCTCGATAAAGTTATTGTGACCAGCTAGACCAAATACAAACTGCTGCGTACTCTGTGTACCGTCGATCTTGCTCGACTCTTTTCGTCCATTACCACCTACAAAACCACTCAAGTTAAGATCGTCGCTTAAGTTGTAGTCATAGTTCACAGTCACCAAGATGTCCGTGATCTGGTTAGTGATATTTCTAGTAAAGTAGTTACCATCAGGCACTTGCTCACCACCTCTGTTGATAAGTCTGCTGAAAGCCTCAGTGTACTGATCTGCACTAAATCTAGTGTTCACAGATAGACCTGGGATGATATCTCTAGAAAGGTTAACCGTTCCAAAGAATCTATCAACAACTTCATCCTCTCTTGTATTGTGTAGTGTCCACAATGGGTGAGTAATCTGACTTGTCTGTCTATAGTAAGTCTGAGATCCATCTAGCTCACTCTGGAAAGGAAGACCAAAAAGATCTATACTTCTAGGCGTATAAAGTACATCAGAAAACAATGATGCATCATTACCACTAAATGTACCAGAACCAAATCCTGGAGCTACAGGTGGAGTTCTTCTTGTAGATGTTACAAAGTTGAATACACCATTGATCTTAATACCATTTGCAAGTGTAGTACCTGCACCGAGAGAAAGATTGTGTTTTCTATAATTGTTAGAAGACTCTCCATTATCCAAT
>CAYYBR010000387.1:0-2924 GCA_964470035.1 uncultured Saprospiraceae bacterium | reverse complement strand
CTATACAACCTGTCAATTCTGATAAGTACACAGGTCTGCAATCGTATTTTTCATACTCTTCTCCTATCCGACCATTGAAATTAAAATTTACTTCTTCAGTGAGAGTTGGGTGGTCTGCTTTTGATACATTTATTAATGAGAACCTCAGCGGAGTCAATGAAACTAATAGTTCACTTTCTTTTACTATAGAAAATAGAAAGAAAGAAAATTTTGACCTCGCCGCGGGTGTTGATTTGATATTAACGGATAGGAAGTATGATATCAACGAAGAGTTTAATCAGTCCTTTTTTAATTACTCAACCTTTCTAGATGGGGTAGTATACCTCGGTGATACCTGGGCTGTGACTAGTAAGTATGACTATAGGTTTTTTAGTGGTGAGTTTTTTGCTGAAAGTCAAAAATTTCATTTGTGGCATCTCTCACTCAAAAAGTCGTTTGATGACGGTAAGTTTTCCTTATCCCTAAGTGTGAATGATATCTTAGATCAAACAAGGGGAGTAGAAAGATCAGGGGGGCTTAACTCTTTATATGATCTGAGGTTTAATACTCGATCGAGATATGTTTCACTTGGGTTGAAAGTGAAGTTGGGAAAGAAAAAGAGGACTGGGTTTGGATTGTAGTTATTTCCATTTTTCGGTTTGACTGGTTATGACTAAAGTGAAGAGGCAAATGAGAGATGTTAAGGAGATTTTCATTTTATTATTGATTTAATGAAATCTGAAGTTGCAAACTTCAGATAGCGCGGATGTTGATTATCGTTATGTTCTGTCTCAAATGAATGGCTTTATTTGGACGTTATTATTCCATGATTTGAATGAATGCCCTTTAATCTTTTAGACATCTTATGCTCAAACCTCGAATTTTTCCGTTAGGGAAGAAAGTTGCAGACGAGCTATTTATCCAAAGCGCTGTGGCGTCAGAGGTTGATATATTATCAACTGTCCAAAAAGCACTAACTTCACCTTTTCCTCTATGCATCCCAGTGTTACTCCTATATCCTGAAGGCCTAGCTGTAAATCCTGTATGGTTATTTCCGATCCAAGAAATAGTGCTATTTAATTCTGCGGGGTATCCATTTGACATTATGAATACCTGACCTTGACCAGATGGACTTGTGTTTTGGTCTATCACGTACTGAAGCTCACTTTCGGTAGGTACGTGCCAACCCAAAGGACAGATGTTATTGTTTTCTACAGCTGGCCAATTATATAGTTTGCCAATTACATTGTCATATTGGCAATCATTATCATACCAACTCCAAGCTCCATTCGTAAGTAAACTCCACTCCTCAGGCTGGCTTACTTCAGGAATGATCGTTCCATCATTATACCTTGTAACTTTTAGATTTTCTTTCATCCAAGTCTGAGTGCCAATCTTCACGGTTTTATAAACATTGCCGTCGATATCGGTCACTGTCTCACCGGATGCGATTGTGTTGCTGCTCTTTGTCAGTGACTTCCAATTAGAACCATCATAACCCTCAAAATCAGTTCCGTTCCATCTGATGGTTCCCGCCGTTGGTGCAGATCCACTTGGTTCATCACCCACTTCAATGGATTTAGAAAAATCTGCTTTACCATTATTTTCTATAAGGAGTACGTTTGTAGTTAATCCTGTACTCATAGCTATCCCCGCTGCTCCTAACCTGCTCTTGATATCAAAATACAGATCACTACCATCGCCGTCTTCATCACCTATTAATCCCCAGTAGGCGTTATTAGAATAGAACTGTTGATAAGCTCCATTAGAGCCAGTTCCTTGAAGCCGAAGCATGCTTGGTGTAGTGCCATTTACGTTGATGAGGCTGGCTTGTGATGTGGTTCCACCGACTACTAGTTTGCCTTCGATGCGAGAAATGTCTTGGGAGAGAAGCAGGAGGTTGATAAAGCAAAAAAAGGAAGTAATTATAATTTTCATGTTTGTATGGTTAAGGGTGTAAGTGATATTTATGAAGATGTAGGCATCAAGTGTTGATTTATAGTGATCTGAAGTTGCAAGCTTCAGATAGTGGATTGATAAGGCAGGAAAAGGAAGTAATTATAATTTTCATTTTAGTATGGTTAAGGGAGTAAGTGATATTTATGAAGATGTATACAACAAGAGTTTATTTATAGTATTTTGAAGTTGCAAAGTTCAAATAGCGGAGGTATTAAATTGTAATTGTGTATGAGATTTCCTGATAAACCAGAATATACCTTGCTCAAAATGATTCAACAAAACTGTTTAATCATCCTCGATACAACGAATACCAAGTCCTTCGTTTTTTTGAAAACCACCAATTGAAATTGATGTGATACTTGATTCAACGAACTTGGCACTATTGGCAGAAGTTGAAGTAGAAGTCCAAAGAAATGCACCAGATCCTTTGCTATTGAAGGTAGCATTATTGTCTCTCCAACCTCCAGGTCTAAGAGTAAATCCTGTATAGTTGACCCCGTCCCAACGACCACTTTCATTGAGTTCAGGTGGATAGCCTGTAGAATTTAAGGTTCTATTGCTTGGTGTTGAAGTAAAGTCGTCATTATCTGCAAAATCGATTAATTCCATCATTTCAGTTTCAGTTGGGACATGCCATCCTATTGGACATATGTTCCCACTTTCTACTGCATAAAAATTATAAAGTTTTCCGATGACTTTATCGTATCTGCTGTCATTATCGTACCATACCCATGCAGGGATTTGGGATGTTTGAGTTTCTCTCCAATCATCTGGCCAAGGGCGATTCTCTATGGGTGTTCCATTGTTATATTTTGTGACACGAAGGTTCTCGCTCATCCATACTTGACCTCCTATCTTGACCGTCTCGTAGGTATTACCATCGATATCTGTTATCGTTTTACTAGTAGCCACAGTGCTGAAACTCTTGGTTAGTGACTTCCAATTAGAACCATCATAACCCTCAAAATCAGTTCCGTTCCATCTGA
>CAYYBR010000386.1:0-2925 GCA_964470035.1 uncultured Saprospiraceae bacterium | reverse complement strand
AGTCGATGAAGCCCATCTACGAGCATATATCTGATGTAAATCTTGATGAACTCATCGGACAATTAGTATTTACTAATGGCTGCTTTGACATCCTTCATGTCGGTCATGTGAGATATCTAGATGCCGCGAAAAAGTTGGGCGATGTGCTTATCGTCGGTCTTAATTCTGATCGTTCGGTACGACAATTAAAAGGACTGACTCGACCACTCAACACGTGGGTAGATAGAGCGGCCGTGCTAGCAGCATTGTCTGCCGTGGATCTTGTTATAGGATTTGATGACGACACTCCATTAGAGTTGATCAAGAAGCTGCGTCCCGATGTGATTACTAAAGGTGGGGATTACAAGAAGGAAGAGATGATAGGTGGAGCATATGTAGAAAGTTATGGTGGTCAGATAGTCATTTTGCCATTTGAAGAAGGATATTCTACTACAGAACTGATCAAGAAGATCACGGATTGATGGTATTCTGTGGCGTACATTTACGAAAGTGA
Organism: uncultured Saprospiraceae bacterium; assembly: GCA_964470035.1. Lineage (GTDB taxonomy): Bacteria > Bacteroidota > Bacteroidia > Chitinophagales > Saprospiraceae > JAJRXG01. The sequence continues at coordinate 2,432 of CAYYBR010000386.1, read as the reverse complement.
TAAAGTCAGTCTTATGAAACTTAAGCAACTCGTAACCTATCTTGAAGAGGTTGCACCGCTGAGATATCAAGAACAATATGATAACTCGGGTCTTATAGTTGGCGATCTTGACATGGATCTGACGGGAGCACTGATCTCTCTAGATGCTACTCCCGAAGTGATCGCCGAGGCAGTAGAGAGAAAGTGCAATGTGGTTGTATCACATCATCCGATCGTCTTCAAAGGGATCAAAAAATTTGACCCGACCTACTATGTACATCAATCCGTTATAACGGCTATCAAGCATGATGTGGCCATCTACGCGATACATACTAATCTAGATAATGTCCTGCAAAATGGTGTGAACCAGAAGATCGCCGAGAAACTTGGGCTAGTCGATATAGGTGTCCTAAAAGCTCATCCGCAAGCTCATCTGGAGACAAGATATGATCTAGGGAGTGGCGCTCTTGGCACGCTTACAACAGCACTCTCTCCAGAGACTTTTATAGAACATGTGAAAACCAGCATGGGACTGCAGGTCATCAGACATACGAAAAAACTAAAGCAAATGGTAAAAACTGTAGCCGTCTGTGGCGGGTCAGGTAGTTTTTTGCTTTCATCAGCTAAAGAGGCTAGTGCACAGGCCTTTATCACTGCTGACTACAAGTATCATGAGTTTTTTGATGCAAATGATGAGATTATGATAATGGATATAGGACACTACGAAAGCGAATACTATACAATCGAGCTGCTACACAGCCTTATATCTCAGAAATTCCATAACTTCGCGGCCCATTGCACAAAAGCGATTACTAATCCTGTATTTTATTCATAATAATAAGTATGGCAAAGTCAGTAGCTGGTATAGCTGAGAAGCTAAGACAAATCTATCAACTTCAACTGATAGACTCTAAGATCGATGAGATCCAAGTACTCAAGGGTGAGCTTCCTATAGAGGTAAGTGATCTTGAGGATGAGATCGTAGGTCTGGAAACTAGGATTAGCAAACTCAATGAGAAAATCTCAGTAGTTGAAACTGAGATCAGCTCTCATAATGCTAATATCAAGGAGTCCAATATGCTCATCGAGAGATACGAAAAGCAACTTGATGAAGTAAAGAACAATAGAGAGTTTGAGGCACTCACTAAGGAAATCGAGATGCAAAAACTCGAGATCCAACTGTCAGAGAAGAAGATCAAAGATGCAGCAGTAGCAAAGGAAACTAAGGATGCCACTTTAGCTGAGGCCAACGATCGTCTAAAGGCCAAACAAGATAACTTAGAGGAGAAAAAAGTCGAGCTCGAAAAGATCATCAAGAAGACCGAAAGTGAAGAAAAGAAACTTCACAAGAAGTCTGCTGAAGCTCGAAAAGATATCGAAGAGAGATTCTTACATTCTTATGATCGTATCAGGGGCAGGTACCGCAATGGTCTTGCCGTGGTAACCGTAAAGAGAGATTCTTGTGGAGGCTGTTTTAACAGGATACCACCGCAACTACAGATCGAGATCGGACTTTATAAGAATATCATGGCATGCGAGCATTGTGGAAGAGTACTCGTAGATGATGTCATCGAAGAAGAACTTGCTGGCGCGAAAATCTAAGCCAACACTTTCAGTTTATCGGATATAAGACGCATAGTTTCCTCTATATCATCGTATATCTCAAAGGATTTATTGAAGTACATGTACCATAATGTACCTGCTACTATGTAAGCCACTAGATATGCCACCCATGTAGAATCAAAAGGAGTACTACCTAAGGCAGCTTCGTGCAACTTCACTATCATAATAGGTGTAAAAAAGATGTAGAATACAGCTACTAATAGAAGTCGAGCCTTTTTGATATCCATCGCAGTATCCAAGTACTTCATCTTGAGTGCGATAAACTCTTTCTTGTTCTGCATGCCTTCTAACTTCTTGGGAGTGTTATCTTGACTTTGGGTAATCACCTGTTTCATCCTGTACTGCACGATAAAAAGAAATACTCCCAGTAAAAGTAGAACTAGCAGATCTCCTCTATAACTACTTGTTGCTACCATGTGCCATAGAAGCACACCCACTATCGGTATAATGAGCAGAACAAAATGAGCTTTTGAGTTAGACTGGTCTCCACGGTTGCGTAGACTTTCTATGATGTCATTGACCTCGGCAAGTATAGTATCACAAACAACATCTGTCTGGGGAGCATCACGCTGCTCACCTCCAGTAGCAAGCTGGTGAAGTTTAGAAGAAAGCTGTTGATATCTCGATGTTCTATGGACGGTATCCATAGGGTGATAACGCATTATAGGGTTATACGGTATTTGGACCAGTGATTTAACTCGTAGTGATCCAAGTCAATTTAAGGAGTTAACTAGTCCGTACTTAAGGTAATCAGGATGAAGTAGTCAAGCCTCTTACTAGGAGCGATACTTCATCATTGAGCACTTCTACAAAACCCCTCTCTATAGTAT
>CAYYBR010000385.1:0-2937 GCA_964470035.1 uncultured Saprospiraceae bacterium | reverse complement strand
GCGACTCAGTGGTCGCAGTTCTCTCATCAAAAGTCCATTTAGGACTTTTGGTATCCTTCAGATACTTCATTCGTTCATTTTACCAATCGCGGCAAAGTAACCAAAGCGCTTGTCACGCTAAATGCTCGTTGTATTTCACTCTTGGTGTTTTAGATTACATAAATCAAGACAAGCTCCCAACCTCCTCTTAATAAAATCTCTGGCTTTTCTCGTCGTGCTCTCACGCCAAAGGCGCGATGCGCGCGCCCAATCGCTACGAGATTTTATTCTTGGGACGAGCTGAACCGTGACGTGGAAGGCGAAGCCTTCCGTTAATATCACTTACGAATTAAGTCATGCAAGGCATGACACCGTCGTGGTTTAACTCATGAACGAAGAAGTGTTATCTAGAGTGACTCCATATGCGCTAAAGCTTGAAAGCTGATAACTAAAAGCACCTCATAGTTGTCACAGCCATTAAAGAACAAAATGATTTGCTCCATATACCTTCAAATATTTCCATAAAAATCATCCAAAAACAAAATCCTATCCATATCTTACCTTTAGGATGATCATGTAACGGTGATCTTCCACTATAACGACCTATATCCTACATAATAAAGCAAGCATCACTTGATGAGCACTGCTGTGTCATCTGATGATTGCTTTATAGAGAAGAAAGAGGACAAAGGGCATGCATTTACTGAAAACCATTCCTATCAACATAGACTCCAAGAGAGATGGAGTTAGTATACAGCTACATCTATTCAGTAAGGGAGATAAGCCTAATTGGTTGGATGACTTTCCAAGCGCGATAGTCAGAGTTGTAGGTTCCACATTTACGGTGAGTAGTTCGGAGGATTCTATGCTTGATATCCTACGGTTCTATCTCGTCATAATAAAGGATCGTCGTATACAAAAGATCTATAGTCCGGATCAACTGTCAGTCACTTCTTCGCATCAAACAGAAGTTGCTATAGAGGGCAAACATCTTATAGACATCCTAGACGATCATAAAGCTGAAGTGGGTAAAGTCATGCTCTTTACTAATCAAGGAGTAGTTATATCAGAGGCATTTGATGGAGATCAAGTTGAGCAACAACTCAAGAACTTAAACAATGTAGATCACGACGAGTATCAAAACATATATACAGATGACTTCACAGAGATTAACGAGCTAGAAAACTGGGTACCCATTGTGAATGTCTTGACTATCGAAGAAAGGGAGGATTTGTTGATATGAAATTCCCTGTAAATTCTTTAACAATATGAAAGAAAAACGACCTAAACCAACACAAATAGATCTTTTAGAATTGGAATTGCAAAGTCTTAGGAACAAACTTCACGCACGAAATATTCTTAAGAACTATACTTTACAAGAGAAAATAGATATCCTAACAATGGAAAAAGAACGTCTAACTATAAATTATAATAAACAAATACACGAAGAGGATAAGGATAGAATTCACTTCTATGTGAAAAGCAAAGAAGCAACAAAACTAGCGATTTCCACATTACTGGGCCCAACTCAAAAAAAAACCAAAATCGAAATAAAATTATTTGGAGTCAAACACAAGAGCATACTCGCATATCTAAACAATTCAATAAGCACAAATAACTTCAAGGCATGCATAGACTTAGAAATCATACTACCCAATCCATTATCGCAAAATAAAACAGACTATTCAACATCCTTGAAATTTCGAGCAGAATTAGAGAATAAAGACACAGAAGTACTAGCAGACACGGTACAAGACGGTATTGATAAGTGGTTGGATTTTAAAAATATTGCACTCAAGTACAACTCACATTCTTCAGTTAAAGTCTATGTTACCAATACTCCAATAAACTCTCACATTGTATTCATTAATGACAAAGGGTACATCTCACCATTTATGGTCGGAGAGGGATATACAAGTTATTTCTACTTCATACATGACACACAGAAAAGTGAAACACAATGGGCTTATAAAAAACACATGGAATACTTTAAAAATATACTTTGTTCAAAGTTCACTCAACAATTAGCCTAAACCTAAGACAATGCAAACAGCAGAGGAATTGATTAAAGAATTCGTAATTCAAAAGGATGTATACGACAAACTATGCCATAAAGCCTCTTCTATAATTACTGATCTAATTAATGAAAGCAACATACAAACACATCAGATCTCCTTCAGAGTTAAGACTAAAAAGAAAATAGAAGAGAAGATCATACGTAAAAATTTCAAATACAAAGGCATAAGCGAAATCACAGATATTGTAGGAATAAGAATAATTACGTATTTCGCTGATGATGTAGACAAAGTAGCAGACTTAATTGAACAAGAATTTGTAATTGATAAAAAGAACTCTATAGATAAGAGAAATCTAGAAGAAGATAGGTTCGGATACATGTCATTGCATTATGTTGTTGAACTTCCAAAAGCAAGAACAATTCTAACAGAAAATAAAAAATTTGAGAACATAAAACTCGAGATACAAATTCGATCTGTTTTGCAGCACTCTTGGGCCGAAATAGAACATGATCTAGGTTACAAAGGCTCTATAGCAATCCCACGATTTGCAAAAAGAAATTTTCACAGGATTGCAGCATTACTTGAAATAGCTGACATTGAATTCAATTCATTGAGACAGATTCTGGAGGAATACAAAGAACAAGTAAGCCTTGATATTAATCAAAATAAGAGAAATTTATTGATTGATCAGACGACATTAACAGAATATATTAATCAAAGTAAAATTCTAGGGGAAATTGAAAACAAAATTGTGAGAAAATTCAAAAAACAACGACAGCATAAGCATGCTTTCACACCTCACGTAATAGAGTCAAGGCTTCAAGCCATAAGTGATCTTAATATCAAATCAATCGAAGAGCTAGACGAACTACTGAAAAAAAACAAAAAACAACTCTCTGATTATATGATTCATAAATACAAAATTATATCAGATTCTTAT
>CAYYBR010000384.1:0-2943 GCA_964470035.1 uncultured Saprospiraceae bacterium | reverse complement strand
ATAAGTGATATCACTGGTAAGGTGATCAAAAACTACACAGGCTCTTTCGACAAAGGCAATAACTACATTGAACTAAGTAATACTGATCTCAACGCTAGTGGGGTGCTATACTACACTCTATCTACTGGAGAGATGACGGATACGAAGCGCATGGTGGTATTGAAATAAGAAAATTACAACACGAGACTAAGAGTTTACTGTTTTTGGGATGAGGCCCTCCTCCGCACTGGCGGAGGGGGTCTTTTTTATTTTACTCGGAACTAAAAACCTCGTAAATCTATTCTTTGAATATGTCTAGAATACTTGCAGTGGATTATGGTGGTAAAAGAACTGGTTTAGCCTGGACTGATCGTCTTCAGATTTCTATAAATCCACTGGACACGATTTCCTCAGATATCTTTGAAGAGTATCTCTACAACTTCTTGACAAAGCACGAAGATGTGAAGACGGTAGTATTTGGTCTTCCAACTCATGCCGATGGTAACATAACTGCTTTAGGTAAAACCGTGATGAAGATCATCGAGCGTACCAAAGTGAAGTTTCCCGCTGTAGTATTAGAAACGATAGACGAGGCTTTTACTTCTAAGGATGCTCGGATAATGATGGTACATTTGGGTGTCAAAAAGAAGCAGCGAGAAAAGAAAGAAAACCTTGATCGCATGAGTGCTGTGCTCATCTTAAAATCTTACTTAGATAGGTTATGATTCGTCCTATATATGCCTTTGGTCATCCAGTACTTACAAAAGTGGGAGAGCCAATAACAAAGGATTATCCTGAGTTGTCACAATTATTAGAAGACATGTGGGAGACTATGTACAATGCTAAAGGTATAGGCCTCGCGGCTCCACAGATTGGACTATCGATTAGACTCTTTTTGGTAGATACCACCCAGCTTGAATTAGAAGATGGTTCAGAAGGAATCAAAAAAGCATTTATCAATGCTGAGATCATCGAAGAGGCAGGAGACGACTGGGGATATGAAGAAGGATGCTTAAGTATCCCAAAGGTCACAGGCATGGTTGATAGACCAGAGCAAGTGGTGATCAAATATCAAGATGAAAACTTCGAAGAACACGAAGCAACTTTCGATGGTATGAATGCACGTGTTATCCAGCATGAATATGATCATATAGATGGCATACTCTTTACAGAATATCTTAAGCCGCTCAAAAAAAGACTGATCAAGCGACGCTTAGAACAAATTAAGAAGGGACAAGCAGATGCTCAGTATAAGATGAAGTACAAACCCATAAGTTAGATCTAGTCGAGAAACTGTAAGATTTGATCGCTATGCAGACCTAGGCCCACAAAATTCTGATTTCTTGCTGTAAAGCCGATACCTTCATCGATCTCTTCCGAAATACAAAATATAGTCCATGAATCTGAAATTGGATCATATTCTTGGATGACATTTTCTGTTGATACTCCACCAATGACATATCCTTTTTCATTATGTGAAAGGCCGACAGCATCTGAGGTATTCAGAGGCATAGATGTAAGTTGTGTCCAAGTGTCACTAAGATGATCATAACTATAAAAATCATCTCTTAGTCCTGAGCCGTCACTTCCTGATCCCATATAGATGGTGCCATCTATATTAAATGAAATAGCCGTAGACACTTTTAATGGTAGGGGATTTAACTGTTCCCACTCATTCATGATTGGATCATATCTGAATAAATCATCAGTTAGCTCGATCCTAACATCACCTGGAGAATGTTCTGTAGTCTTAAGTCCTCCACCAACGTATCCTTGTCCTTCCAGAGTAAAAGATACGGCACCGGTAAATGGTACTGGCAAGGGAGAGAGTAAAGTCGACTCCATGTTATTCAAATCTAGTGCCCAAAAGTCATCTAAGAGTCTAATAGATCTAGCGTCTTCAGTTCCTCCTCCGATGAAAGTCTTGTTATCGTCAAAGGATAGACTAAATCCTGCTATTCTAGGTTCTATACCTAATTCTGATAATGAACCGTGATCAAGAAAAGTTTTTGAATCAAAATCAAAACGATTTACGGACAAATCAAAATCAGAAGAGTCTGGAAAACGTGTTGAGGCGCCAGTCAGGATGTAAACTTCATCACCTTGAGTGGCAATGACAGCTTCATTTCTGATGCCATTTTGATCTTCGGAATTTCTGATATTATTAAACCGAAGAACAGTTGTGAAAGAAAATACCTCACTGTACACGACTCTACCTTCTGTAGTTCTGTAGTAGGCTCTAGCGTAATAAGTCGCTTCTTTTACTGGCAAAGAGATGACTTTTGAAGTGCTAAAGTTCACTGTTGAGGTACTTCGAATACTGTCCTCCGTGGTTGGTAAAGGATTATCCTCAGATAGAGCTATAAATGTTTTATACTGGATAGCAATACCACTTGGAGCATTATCCCAAACACGAATTGAGAAATTAGGATCAGGAACACAAACTAAAGAATTTGTATTCCTTATTGATAACTCCAAAGAGTTTTCCCAATCAGCATTAACAAAAATGTCCTCTTCAGAGTCTTGATCACAACTAGTAACAAGAACCATTCCTATGAATACTATAATTAAATAGTTATAAAGTTCCTCCATAAAATCATGAAATTAAACCTTCCCTTGCAATTTTAAAGAAGGATTATCAAGGAATGTGATCAGAGAGATACAAAAAACAAATATGCTGCCCACTGGGCAGCATTCCAAAAATGTATTGCGGAGAGAGAGGGATTACCTATGGTGATCCCAGAAGTGGGGGTTGCAAAAACTCCTCAGATGTGCGCTCTTCGAGCTTTTTAGTTTTTCACAAATCTTTATGATCAAGCTCAACAGACTTGTTGCAAACAAAAAATGCTGACCAAGTGGTCAGCACATCTGAGGATAATTGCGGAGAGAGAGGGATTACCTCTGGTGATCCAGAAGTGGGGGTTGCAAAAACTCCTCAGATGTGCGCTCTTCGAGCTTTTTAGT
>CAYYBR010000383.1:0-2971 GCA_964470035.1 uncultured Saprospiraceae bacterium | reverse complement strand
ATGATACTGGATTACTTGATCTGCAAATGTCATATGACAAAGAAAACAAGATGCTTGCGAAGCAACTAACTTTCATAAATTCATTCTCTAAGCCTAAAAAAATGTGCATTCGTCGAAAATCTCAAGACCTCGATGCGACTTCTCTTACTTTCAGATCGTCTTTAGGACAGTATTGAAAATTGTAACGACTATAAACCAAATTAGCTATGAAACAAATTATTACCATTTTACAAATAGTAGCATTCTCATTGATCTTCATCTCAGCACAGGCTACTGATAGAGAAGTAAGAGACCTTCAATCCTTCTCAGGTATCTCCGTATCGAGCGGTGTAAATGCCGAGATCATACGAGGTGACCATAATGAAATAGCTATAAGTGTAGATGGCATAGAACTAGATAGAGTTGAGACACGCATCAAAAACGACGTTTTAGTGGTCTCAGTGAAACAAAAGAAATTTTGGTTTGGCGGATGGAAAAAGAAAGACATAGACGTCGTCATCACATATACTGAAGAGCTTGAGAGCCTCAGAGCAAGTAGTGGGTCACAACTATATGCAAGTCACACAATAGTGACAGATGACTTAGACATAGATGTATCAAGTGGTGCACTTATCGATGTAGATTTAGACGCTAATGAAGTCGATATAGATATCAGTAGTGGTTCTGTTACGAAGATAGCTGGTGTATCTGATATCGCATATATAGAGTCAAGCTCAGGGGCTACATTCAGAGGATATGACTTAAGAGTAGATAAAGTTCGTACTGATGGAAGTAGCGGCTCATCCATCGAGATCACAGTCTTAACTGATCTGCGTGCGGAGGTAAGCAGTGGTGCTTCAGTTAGGTACAAAGGAGATCCAAAAAACACGGAAGTAGATAAAGGTTCTGGGGGATCTGTAAAACAAGTATCTTCAGGAATCTAAGAATATAAAAGAAGTCTCTTCACCTGCTCAACCAGCAGGATTTACAAAGGGCTCAATCATCACTGATTGAGCCTTTTTTATTCTAGCTTGCATGCTCCCTCCCAGTATTAGAAACGTGCAATTCCAATTTTCTCTTTAGAACAATCATACTCTCTCTTGGCTTCATTCATTGTTGCCTCTACCCTTTGATCGATTATTCCAACATTTGAGATCGAGTCATCATCCAAAATATACATTGTCCAGTACTACTTTCGAAGCTCTGGCGGTTTCTTTAGACAAGTCCCCAAAGGTGTTTAATCATTAAAATTACACTTGACAAAAGTTACTCAACCTTCGAAGACTGAGCTGCTTGATGATTCTCTTCATCGATTATCACACCGTTGACTATTACCCTTTCTATCTTTCTTGTATTCTTTATATCTAATAGTGGGTTAGCTGAAAGTATCACCAAGTCGGCTTCTTTGCCTTTACATACGGATCCCAATCTCTTATCAAGGCCTAATAGCTTAGCTCCATTGATCGTACCTATCTTTAGTACTTCACTAGTTGGGATACCGGCATTAGCCATAAGTTCTAATTCTTTATGAAAACTATCGCCTGGTACTATCCAAGGATTATTAGCATCAGTACCAGCAGTCAGCATGATCCCTTCTTCGTATATCATGTACAAGAACTTCTCAACTTTAGGCCATACAGCTTGTGCAAGATCAAAGTCTTCATCAGTCCAACCAATATTAAAATTGAAGAGGTTTCTCCAATTGTTAGTTATAGACTCAGGAAGTTCATCAAGCAGCTCGTTAGACTGGTAAGTATTTTTGTTACCAAAGAAGGCAGCATGAAAAACTACTAAAGTTGGATCTAGTGATGTACCATTCTTCTTTAGAGTCTTTAAAAGCTCTTTGACCTTATCTCCATTCAAATCCACTAGCTCAAACCACTTAAAGAATGCCTTCGAACCCCATACAAGACTCTCTTGATACTCTTTTTTGTCACCCTCATCTAGATAGTAATCACTGCCAGGTATAATATGGACGATGTTGTCTATCCCTAGTTTGGAAGCCTCTGTCCAAGTAGTACCATGAAGATGAGCTATCGTCCCCAGTCCTAGTCTTTCAGCTTCTTTTATAGCAGCATCGATCAGTTCTGGTCCAAGAGAAGTATAAAGTTTGACAAAATCCACACCTGCATTTTTTTGATTCCTGATTTCGTTGACCACCTCTGTTTTTGTCTTAACAGCTGTAGCAAGGTTCTTAAAATCCAAGGTGTCTAGTATGCTTCCCGCTACATACAGTTCTGGACCGGCGTTAATGTCCGCGCGAAATTGATGCTTAGTACTAACTGTCAGATCTGTATGACCTCCTGGATCTCGTGCAGTTGTAACTCCATGCGACAACAGCAAGCCTCCTGAAACCTTAGGGAGTAGGGTATCTAACTCTACACTAAGCACAGGTTTATGGTTTTCTACTGAAATTTTTATAGGGCCCATGGCAAAGTGAGCATGTGTATCAATAAACCCAGGTATCAAAAATTGATTAGATCCATCTATTACATTTGCTTCGGATGGATATGTTTTTGATTTTTCATGTTTGGATAGTCTTGTTATTATGCCCTCATTGACATACACATCCATGTCTTCTTTAGTTTTCTTTTTTTCTACATCAATGACATTGATATTGCTAATAATCAAAGATTGACCATGGCCATCCTGACATAAGAAAAAGAGAAGCAGACTACTGAAGCAGATTATTCGTGAAAGATTCATTTTACTATTGTTTGATCACCCTTATTAGTACCCGGGAGACCAAAAAACTTACACGAAAAATATTTCTTGCCCTTGGTGTAAGAAAAGAGCAATTCTATGTACTAATTAAAAAAAGTGCCTTTATACCTCATGACTAGTCATACTGATAAAAAGTTATTGAGATACAACAACATAATAGATGACAACCAAGGCATCATTGTGAAGTTATGTCGTGGGTACACTAACAATATCCAAGATCTTGAAGACACCATCCAGGAGGTATATCTTCAAATCTGGAAAGCTCTAG
>CAYYBR010000382.1:0-2993 GCA_964470035.1 uncultured Saprospiraceae bacterium | reverse complement strand
GATATAGACATTATACCAGGATTATATTACACAAGATTAGAACAGCACGAATTTAAAGCTGAAAAGGCAAAAGGCAAGCTGACGATAGGCGAAGTAGAGTCAGTTTATTCACTTTATTATCCAGACAGAGATAGAAAGTTAGCGATTACCTTTAACTCTGTCTTTCCACATGAGATTTTAAAGTGGGAAGAAACATATGCTGATAAAAGAGCACCAACTAAAACCCTAACTACTACTGCTACTTTAGATCAATCAATGAATATTGATTATTGGAATTATAACGCCGCTAAGCACGAGAAATTAAGAAAAGAACTAGGCGTTCTCTATTGAGCATGATGATCATTTATAGCGCTCCTACTAGACAATTAGACTTGGAGGGATATTACAGACTACAGATGATCATATGCGGAGAACTATCCCGTAGGATAGTCCTCCAGCATACATAGATTCATGTACTTTATATCAATTTCTTCCAGCGACTACTCCTCCATCTGTATCCCAGATTGCTCCAGTTACCCAAGCAGCTTTATCTGAAAGCAAGAATAATATACTATTGGCTATATCCGTGCTAGTCCCAATTCTCCCTATTGGATGAAAGCCGTCAAAACCTTTCAATGCCTCTTTAGCTTCTTCCTCTCCTCCGAATACTCCGTGATAAACAGGTGTATTAACAACTGCAGGGGAAACAGCATTGACCCTAATATTGTGATCTGCCAATTCCATGGCCAGATGTTGTGTGAGAGAATGAAGTCCAGCTTTTTGCATAGAATATGCAGTTGAAGGAGTAGCTTTTACGGCTTGCTTTGCCCACATTGACCCAACATTGACTATTGAACCACCGCCACTTTTCTGCATTACTCTAGCAATGGATTGAGTTAGGAAAAAGAAACCTCTGTTCAGATCTAAATACGAATCGTAATCTTCTGCAGTATGATCCAAAAATGGCTTCGGACCAAAGATTCCTGAAGCATTCACTAGTAAATCTATATTTGATAAAGCGCTGATTTTAGCAATAAATCCATCAACATCTGATCTATTTGTTATATCTACCTGATGCTTTATCAGATTAGGTGAATCAGATACTTTTTGAGGGTTTCTACCAACAATATGCACAACCGCACCATTTTCTAATAGCTGAAATGCTGTGGCTTTTCCTATACCACTTGTGCCACCAATGACTATGGCAACCTTATTTTGAAATTCTGTCATGTTGAAATTTGATTTATTAGACAGACAAGTCTGTCTTTTAGTGAATAAAATTTTTATGTTATTAGAGAGCACATACTTCTTGCCTCCTTTATTGGCCAGCTCATTTGATGTAAATGGCTTTCTCCAACAGCACTTTCATAAAGAAGATATATCTGTCTCACCTTAGAACTTCTTTGCTGTGGAGTCTTTCCTCGAAAGTTTATTTCAGTCAAGTCCTCAATAAATTTTATGAATTGACCTTTTTGCCTTTGAATCTCCTTTCTTATTTTTTTATTATCCATTGGGATTTCTGCTACGGTCTTAAGACACCAGCACCCATTAAAATTACTATCCTTATAAAACTCTTCTAAAAAATCAAAGATTAAGAGTATACGTGATTTACTCTCTTTCTTGGAATAACAAAACTCTTTAATATTCCTTAAGAACACTTCGTTCATATATTCCAAGTACGATAAGCAAAGCTCTTCCTTTGATTTGAAATGATTGTAAAGAGTCGCTTTTGCTATTCCAGATTCATGAATTATTTCATTAATTCCAGTAGAGTTATAACCATTACGATAGAATAGCTCTGCCGCAGTTTTTATTATGTTTTCTCTTAATTCAGATCTTTTCACGATGCAAATGTAGATAAAATTAACTTAAACAGACAAGTCTGTCTATTCAATATTTGACATATACCTTACAAGTCATAAAGCATACACTTCTAAGGGCAAATACGGAAGTAGTCAGCCGTGCTGGTAGACAACAGGATGTTGGGCATTGTTAGCAGGGCGGTAAGGAGTCGTATATAGTATGCATTTATTGTGGCTTACTAACGAAGTCACCATGTGAGATGTATGCTAATGATCGAAATGTCAGCACTTCAGGGTGCAAGATGGACCCCAGACTTAAAATAATTGAAAATGAGAATGCTAAGTGGTAGCCAGCACTAGATGTTTATATGAAGAGGTCTAATAGGTATATTCTTAGCTGCAGAATATACTACTAGGAGTGATTACTGCGGAAACGTTCTTGTGGGATATTTCACTAGAGGCATGTTTATTAAAGAAAGAGAATTATCCAAACTCCCTACCCGCCTCCTTCTGGTAAAGACGCTATTTAAGGTGTGAGTGTATTGTTATCTAATATCTCAATTTAACTTTGGTACAATTATTTCTAAAACTTCCTTCGGCCTTTCTTCATGGGGCATCAATGATGCATTTGGTATTCTATAAAACTCTGCATCATTAAATTGGCTTGCCAACTCCTCTCCATATCTGACGGGAAATGTAACATCATTCTCTCCCCAGATCAATATAACTTTTGATTCTATCAGCTTTTGCTTCTCTTTCAACGTATCCATAAACTTTAGATCACAACCCCTTAGATAGCTCAATGCCCCTTTCATCCTTTCATTGGTGCTTATAACTAGATCTATATACGGCGATACATTCTCTTGATCTTTTAATAGTTCTTTATTCGCATAAAATGCCTTCAAGCCCATCCCTGATCGTACAAAATATTTATTCTTTAAGGACAGCTTAAAAAAATAATGCGAAAATGGTATTTGACTCGCCTTTTGGTACAACTCTATCCAAGGTGGCCGATGATCCGGTACTTCAGTATTGAACAATACTAATGTCGATACTTCTATTTCTTTTGACAAAGCCATTACTCTAGCTGTGGTTGCTCCTGTATTCTGTGCTATTATGGCACAAGAATCAAGCCCTTCCGATTTTAGCAATTTAATCAATCGATCTGATTGAGCTTCAAAGTGAAAATCTGTTTCCTTTGTCCACTTACTT
>CAYYBR010000381.1:0-3035 GCA_964470035.1 uncultured Saprospiraceae bacterium | reverse complement strand
CCACAGTCTTAGGGCTTATGGACGAGAAGATCATCTGGAACGAGGCTGAAAGTAATTCTCTCGCAGATGGCAACCCATATATAGGTCCAGAAGCTATTGTGGCGGGTGTTTTTACTCGATTAGGAGATATGTATAAGTCTTTCGCCATTAAAGTGGTAGAGCTACACGATATGAGTAATGATCAAGTCTTTGCTACTTTGCGCTATGAAATCACCGCTAACACTGGTCAATTTTATGATGTACAGGCTGCTCATCATTGGACGTTAAAAGGCGGTAAGATCGTGCAGTTCCAACAGTATGTAGACACAAAAAAGCTAGCCGAGGCCGAATAAAGAAACCAACTCATTCTCAGTCAGTCGGATAACTGCTCTGACTATGAGTTGTTGTGTGATCGCGCACTTAGTTTTTCAAGTGAACATCCTGGTGATTTCGAGGGATTGGTAACGCAAACGAGAATAAGCACCTACTTATAACCATTGTTGGTTGAGGCGGAAATTGATTACATTAATGTTTATCGCTTACAATCATCCATTGTATTCCAAACTTATCTTTTAGCATTCCAAAACTCTCATCTAGGGGAAATAACACATTGCCTCCCCGAGAGAGCTTGTTAAAAACACCTTCTTTTTCCTTGCTTTCAGAAAATGTTACAAATAAAGAAAAATTGTTTCCCCTTTTTACAGCGTGATTTGGTAGATCGTCAGAGGCTTTAAAATGAATGTTTTCTGCTTTTAATTCACAATCAAATATTCTACTTCTATGTTCAGGTGGCACTTCGATTGGGGATGACCCAAATGTTCTCAATGATGTGATTGTGCCGTTTAAGACATCTGCATAAAATTCCATTGCTTCTTTACAATTTCCTGAAAATACGAGGTAGGGTATTAAGCTCTTCATAACTTACTTGTTGTGTTTTAAGTGGAAGCTTTGATATCAGCATCTTCCGAGTTTCCCAAATTGAGAGTGACGGCTTCTACTAAATGCTCGACACCTAAAATAGAATATTGCACCATATCCATATGTGCCATCCTGATCAATATATTCGTTCATAAGAGTCCAAACCGTGGACTTCAGAAGAAGATCGACGTGAGATAGCGGTAGTTGGACTACTTATTACAGTTCCTCTACACCTTCAATCTTGACATTCTCGTACTTTCCAGATGCCAGTATTTTCTTCAGTGCTTTCATGGTGTCGCGAGGACCAATGTTGATGCCCATATTGATAATCCAACTAGGAATACTACCACCGATATCTGCTCTTAAATAATACTCAATAGCTATACTATCTCTACTAAGTGGTGTCAGTTTATAAGATGCAGTCAGGGCAGGGATGCGCACATATGCTGGACTTTCAGGTATCTTATCTGGAAAGGCTTCATAGTCTATCGTTATAACTTTAGAGTCAGCATCTTGGACGCGCTTGTACTCCATAACGGCATCTCTATCCTTAGCCGGAAAAGGAAAATTCGTAGCTATATAGAAAAAGAAATGCGCTGGTGTTACTTCCTCTATTTTTGTGGACTCAATCGTATTTTTTACCCAACTTTCCTGAAGCTCAAAATCCTCGAGCGCAGCCACCAATTCATTCATCGTCGTATTGATCGTTGTATTGATCTTGACATCCTTAATGAGTTGTCCATCCACCTTTCTCGTGTAAACAAGTACATCGTCTTTATCATTCACTAACTTCCATTCTTGGGCAGCGACAAAGGAAGTGCTAACCAATAAAATAATGGAGAAGATTATTTGATAACTGTTCATATTATCCAAGATCTACTTAAAAACGATCATATATAACAACATATCCAGCTGCTATCTACGATAACGATGGGCAAAAGGCAAATATTTAGTAGATTTTCCTCTGATAGCTATGCGCAGTCCCTTGATATGCGAAGATATCTTCCCTCGTAGAATAGGGATATTCAGTCAAGCACATCAGGAGTACAACACTACTCGCTTCTACACTTTTTGAAAACGTCTACATGCCAGATAATGTTCCTTTCTATGGTAAGAAATATTCTCAGGACAAAGAGTTGTTGCTCCTTTACCCAACCCCCAATATCGATATCTCCTTATCTCTAAACCTAATCATCTCCCCAGCTTTTCTTCCTATCAATAACTTGCTCAAAGGAGCTTCAGGTGATATCGCAAAGTAAGCTACTTCGTCTACGAGTATTTTACCTAGGCTAACTGATATGTAATACTTGTTCGTGTCAGTGTTGATGATAGCACCAATCTCGGCTGTACTGCTTTCAGATCTGGGGAAATCTGCTTCAGTTTGTTTTTTGTGAGGTTCAGGATGGCCAATTGTGACTCCGTTTTATCTTGCTCCATTTGCATCATGGCTCTTCCTGTTTCGAACTTATCGCCAGCGGAGCTTTTGGTTTCGTTCAACTTTGATTCTTCGATAGAAGAAATGGCCTTTCTTAGTGACGCCAGCTGCTCCTCGATCTTATGATGCAAGGCTACTTGTAAGGCCTTTTTTATATGTAATGTATTTTTAGCCATCATGTGAAGACTTCCCCAAAACACTCGTAAACGTAGGAGGAAAAATTGTCCGTGTCAATTTAGATGAAGATACCGAGCTTACCTGTACTTCAATCCATAATACTTTTTCATATTTCCAATACTGCTCTATAATATGGTCTCACGGCAGACGCTGATCAGTAGAATTTAGTTGGGTAGAACTATAGTGTTTCATATTGGTTTATCTTAATATCTTATACATTAACACATAAATATTGAGCTATGAAACAGCTGTTTATACTATTGGTGGTTGCGTTGATCAGCACCACTGCATTCGCATCGATCAACTATACTGAAGATTTTGTCATGGGAGATCCCGAGATACAGAGTGTTCATGCCATGGCATTTGGACCAGAAAGTATCTTGTTCATAGGTGATAGCGATGCGGCCCAGGTAGTGGCAATCGATCTATCCAACCAACAGAAGGCTCAGAATGAGAAAATGGCCATAGCGGACTTGGAGGATGAGCTCAGCAAGTTGTTAGGAACAGAGACCGACCAACTCCAGAT
>CAYYBR010000380.1:0-3035 GCA_964470035.1 uncultured Saprospiraceae bacterium | reverse complement strand
CCTTCTATTCCTGCGTTTCTAGCCTGTGCAGGATAACGTATCTCACTCATCACATACTTATAGAAGGCATCGAAGCCACCTTCATATGTAGGATGTGCTTCCACTATTGTAAATAATTCGCGCTGAGCTTCTGTCTGCACTGACTTTTCCGTAATGCTAGCTTGAGAGCTCTTCTCTTCGCTACATGCGAGAGTAACGAATAAGATGATGCTTAACATGGATAGAAGTCCTAACTTCCATCCTTTGACTTTTTTCGTTTGTTGCTTCATAGCTTTCAATCTTTTAAAAATGAGGCCGTCGTGAAATGAGCTAGCTAAACTTAATCCATTGGCTTGTAATGTAGAATTGATTAAAACTGTAGAATATAGATCTATATGACATGATCGTAGTGCATGAGCATCAGCTTGATACTCATGAACTCTTTTGATTTCTTTATTGATATACCACGAAGAAGGCAGCCACCAGAAGAAGGCTTTAAAAACTTCTAAAAAAACGATATCATATGAGTGGCGCAATCTTACATGTGCTTTTTCATGCGCAAGGATGGCCGCATATTCTTTTTGGCCTTTTACAATATCGTCACCTATAAAAATCCAATTGAAAAAAGTAAAGCTTCCTTTTAAGTTGGACATCCTTCGGATATCAAGTCCTTCACAAAACTCAGCAATACTGCTGCGCTTCAACTTGATGATATATACGATCCGAGCTACTAGCTTCAACAGGAGTATACAGCTTATAAATAATGAACACCACATCATCAACTCAAAGTTGAAGAACGATGTTTCTGGTGCCACTACAATCGTAGGATCAACAACTGTCACAGCTTCCATCGGCACCGTCTCAAAAGGCTGATGAGAACTAGAAAAAAGCTTAGGAAGCCTAAAAAGGGGGATCACGATAGAAAGCATCGTCGATGCAATCAAGAAGAACCTCATCTTATCATATTGTCCTTCTTTTCTTAGAAAGATCCAATAAGCTCCTATCAATACGATATGAGTGATGGCTAACTCTAGAGTATATGTGCTCATCGTCTTACTTTTTAAGTTCTTTGATAAGCTGCTCCAAGTCCTTCAAGCTTAGATTCTTCTCATCAGTAAAGAAGGAAACCATTTGCTTATAAGAGCCTCCGAAGTAGTTTTTCACAAGTCCCGTCATGAATGACTTTGTATATGCCACCTTGCTTATAATCGGGTAATACTTGTGGGACTTGCCATGTGTCTCATGATCTACAAATCCTTTTTCTTGGAGGATACGGACAAAGGTGGACACGGTATTATATGCGGGCTTTGGTTCAGGCATCTTTTCGATGATGTCTCTGACGAAGCCAGCTTGTAAGTCCCATAGGACCTGCATGATCTCCTCTTCTGCTTTGGTTAATTCCTTCATGTATATCTATCAACTAATTTCTTAGTTCAAGATTACAACCTTCTTGCCGAGATAGCAAATTTTATCAACTATATTTTTAGTTGATGTGTCTAATTTGAATGATGAACATGAAAGAGAATGGTTACAACAATGTTTTCTTCACGAACAAATCTATATCCACTTATAATCTGAAAATATATGTTGAGCAGTACAAAACTAAAGATATGAGCACAAAAAAAGCCACTCGAAAAATCGAGTGGCAAGTGGTTTATCGTTTCCGTCAGGAAGATTATCCTAACAGATCTTTTGCTTTACCTAAGATTCCGCCGCTGCCTGCAACGTTCTTTAAGATGTTACCTACTCCACCAGGGATCAGGCTAGCTAAAGACTCTAAGTCAAAAGCAGAGTCTGCTTCATCTGTAGATAGAAACTTCTCTTTCAGGCTATTCAATACATCAGGAGTTGTATTAGCTGCTTCCGCCTCTGCCTCTTCTGCACTCATACCTTTGGCCTGAAGTGTTTCTGACATTTTAGCCTTAGCTTGAGAAAATATGCTGTTACTCGCCATATCTCCACCAGAAAACAAATCTTTTACCTCATCTAAATTTCCTCCTGAAATTTTGGACTTAAGGATGTCCATTATTCCGTTTGCTCCTTCTGTTGCAGCAGCTTGTGTTTCTGTAGCACCTAGCGCATTTGATGCCATCTTAGACACAAGTTGCTGAATTGCCATTTGTTTTAGACTCTCGAACATTAATTCAATTTTGTTATTAATTCAAATAATACTCTTTTGACGCAAAACTCACACTTCGTCACAAGATGGGTTCTCCCCTACAGCAGTTCCCTTTGAAGCTCATAAATGCCTAAGATATCCTTGGGATCAAAACTGGCACCCTCTTCTTATACTCCTCAAAGCCCTCTCTTCTCTCTGCCATCCTTTTTTCTTTCATAGGAATAGAGATAAAGACAAACAAAATAATAATACTCAAGCAGCCTAAGCCAGTATGTAGTGGTGCACCATATGCCAGACCACAACCGAAGAGGCCTACCCAAAATAGCAACTCACCTAAGTAGTTGGGATGCCTGCATCGACCCCATAATCCTTCTTCTAGCAAGTCTCCTGTCTTTTGATTAGGACGATTTCTAAATTTAGCCAATGTATTATCTGCAAAAAACTCAAATGCTATACCGACTAGCGAGATGATAAGCCCTATACTTAATAAAACAATGTTAGGCGGTCCACTTTCTAGAACATAGAACAAAGGCCACATACCTCCAAAAACCCACAGAGTTGGCAACAAATGAATACCAAAAAAATTAACAAGTGGATAGAAGGCTCCATTGTCCTTAGCGAGTTTTACATATCGCCAATCCTCATGACCGAACCCATGCCACGATCTCGCCCAGTTAAGAGTAAGGCGCCATGACCACAGACTCACCACGATGAAAATCAGCCAGTGATAGATGGTTAATACTTCTAGAAAAAGATATATCCACATCACTACAAAAAAGAAAGGTATC
Organism: uncultured Saprospiraceae bacterium; assembly: GCA_964470035.1. Classification (GTDB taxonomy): domain Bacteria; phylum Bacteroidota; class Bacteroidia; order Chitinophagales; family Saprospiraceae; genus JAJRXG01. The sequence goes on along the minus strand of CAYYBR010000380.1, from coordinate 149 downwards.
ACACTCCAGAATGGGTCATAGACCGAGCTATTCTTTTTTATAAGAGAAAATAGAAAACATACAATAGTCATAACTGCATCAGCAATCAAAAAGTCGCTAATCTCATCGCCGGTCCAAACGGATTGGTAAGTGACGTATCCACTTATGGC
>CAYYBR010000379.1:0-3088 GCA_964470035.1 uncultured Saprospiraceae bacterium | reverse complement strand
CTATTATAGTAGAAAGGAGGAGCCCATGTGGTTCCTCCTTTTTTGTTTTCTCTTTATAAGTTGATTATTGTGACGCTAGTTTTTCTTTCCTACTATCTAGTATAGCTCTTACTTCGTTAGCCTTTTCTTCATCTATTGAATAAGAAGACATTGCCCAAAGAGCTATCAGCGTTCCAAGTACTGGAAGTCCCGAATAAAATAACCTTAATCCTGTGAGAGCTCCATCCGGTTGAGCTCCTCCAAGGGCTGCATCAAAGCCAACTACGCTTAAAATCAGACCCGACAAAAATCCAGCGATAGCAAATCCAAATTTCACCATCCACCAGTAGATGGCTCCAAAAACACCTTCTCTTCTCTTTCCAGTTTTTAACTCGTCTAAGTCAATCACGTCAGCTGTCATCGACATCATCAATGTAAAGAGACCACCTATACCGCATGCGATAAAAGGTAGCGCAAATATGAACATCCATGGTTTGTCTGGTACAAAGAGGAAGTAAAGCATGATATATCCTACTATAGAGAGACTTTGAGAATACATAAATGCTTTTTGCTTGCCCACTCTTTCAGATAGGGCGGTAACCGTCGGAATCACTAAGAATGTGGTCGCTAGTGACATCAAGCATCCAAAAAGTGCTGGCCACGAACCTGCAGCGCCCGTATCTCCTGCAAACAAATAGTAAACTATAATGAAGAAAGAAAACCCTGCTATTGTCTTGAATGAATTGAATATAAAAAGAGTAGCGATACATAACTTTCTAAAAGGTGCAGACTTGAAGGCTTCTTTAAACCCATCTATTATCTCCGCTATGCTACCTCTTATATTGCCAAAAGTGAGAGGTTGATAATCTTCATTAAGCGTAGACTTGCTAGGCAAAAATATGGCTGGTACCATGGCACAGATCGCGCAGACGATAGAAACCCATACGGCTAACTCCCGAGTTGCAACATCCGCACTAGGAAACCAACCCTGATCGTACATGATGACCCAGAACCAAGGAGCGATCACCCATGCCCACTGTCCAATCCATTGTGCCACGGCCATGATCTTAGTTCGCTCATGAAAGTCGTCGCTCATCTCATAGCCCATAGCGACATACGGCACACTAAATATGGTCAGTCCAAGATGAAAAATAATGGACCATGAAAGGAAATAGACAAAGTTGTAGTTCAAGCTATTCTCGCCATGTAGTTGCCACATAAATACATATGAGATGCCCATGATGATGGCACCAATAAACACGTACTGTCTTCGTCGTCCCCATCGGGATTTTGTATTGTCAGATATGAATCCCATGATAGGGTCCGTGAGGGCATCGAAGATACGAGGTGCAAAAAGTAAAACACCCCACATCCATCCCGGGAAACCGAGATCTTGGACAAGCACTATAACAAAGATGTCTAGTACTGCAGGAAACATTTGATTGGCAAACATACCAACCCCAAATGCTACCTTTTGTCCAAACGGGACTTGGCTAGCTGACGACATAGTTTTCAGTTTTGTTGACCTGTATAGTTACATAGATTTTATCGGAGGGCTATTCACATCAGCCAATAATTTTGATTCATCTCCACCGTAAGACTTCGATATGCGATGGCCATTTCTTCCTAGATCAACAAAGACGCCTTGATCAACTTTTTCCCATAAGGCATATTTGGCTTGACCGTCGATCGTGAATAGACCAAAGTGATTTTCTGATCCACCGGGATTCTGGGCATCCTTCCAATTTTCGTCAAAAGCTTCAAAATAAAAACAAGCTATGTTCTTCTCAGTAGTCCACTTCCGTAAATATTTATAGTACAAACCTTCCTTGTATTCGTCACAAGCGCCCGAACCTTCTGCGCCGTAGAAACCATTGGAGCTGCTTGCCCAGCCAGACTCACCGATATGTATTGGCTTGGATATACCGAGACTGTCTATGTAGTTTTTTACGCTATTATATTGCTCCTGAGCATACGCCACTGCTCGGATCATGGCCTTGTCTATCCTCTCTACTTTTGCCAACTGTTCTTCTTCTCTCTGATTTCCCCAGAAGTCAGGATTATAGTGTGTGTCATGCATAGGGTAGGTATGTATCGATAGATAGTCCACTTCCCCAATAAGGGAGTTTAGATCATCGACATGATATTCCTGACCACCTCCGCCCCAAGAGGCAAAATTATCAGAACTGGTAATCCACAGATCACTAGGAAGTTGTCCTTCCCTTTTTAATGCTTGAAGTTGCCGTACATACTTCAATATGACTCCGGGTTGGACAAAGTAACTCGCGGCCCACTTTACCATAGCCTCATTGCCAACAGCCAGAATTTTAATGATGTCAGGATAACTCTTGATTAACTCTATGGCAGTTGCTATCTCTTTTTGATTAGTTTCTACATCTTCGGCATCATGATCGGGTGCAGAGGTCCAAGCATTTTTACAATTGATCCAAGCACCAAGCATGACATACATCTCGAAGCTCTTGTCTTTGTCCTTTAACTCTGCTATGGCACGAACTACGTTGCTAGCGTGGGGTAGATGTACATTATATGTCCGTATGATGCGTATACCCATCGCATGTAGTATCTGGAGGTCTTCTTTGATCATGGATATGGTAGGTTGCACATCGCGACTATTGGACCTATAGCCTCCATACGATATGGCTTGATACTCAGGGTGGCCTAATATCTCTGCTGCCGAAAGTATATGAGAATTATCAGTAGACGTGCTCACCTTTCTTTCGCCGCAAGACCAGATAACTAAACTTGCTATAAGAATACAAAGTCTCACTATCATTTGATCAGTGATTGTTCTTGTATAAAAACTTGTATGTGGCTTACATAGCCAGATCTTGAAAATATACTATGACTAGTGTCCTTGTCTATAGACCTACCTTCTGTTGTTCTTGTTTCTCCAGATGAGAGATTGATGACGACGTAATCTTTATCCGAGATAGTATAAACGATCGGCACTTGACACAAGGTGAAAGCCAATGATCCATCACTTAGGTCCACCGATTTTTCTTTTTCTTCAATATTAAAATACCTAAAGGTTTTCTTACTCCATATGAATTCTGAACTCCTAAGTATATCTGGCTGAAAATGGATAGAT
>CAYYBR010000378.1:0-3121 GCA_964470035.1 uncultured Saprospiraceae bacterium | reverse complement strand
ATATATATGTACTGAAGCACACATACGGCAGTTAAAGCGACTAGAAGAAATTTGACGAATCCTTTTCCTTGCATGGAAATGTATTGTTTTAAACTTGCGAAAAAAGAGCCGCAAATATACGGCTTTTAAAGTAGTCTCAAGTCTACAATACATGAATCGTCACAAATCGACAAAGCTTATAGTATCCGGTTGAGGATAAGAGGAGTATATATTAGGATTATTTACCATTCAAGGCCCAGTTGTAGTCCTTGAATGATATGTCGGCACCAGAACCAACATTCACCTTAGAATACCGATTTATGTATCCAGCTAAGTCACCAAAATCTTCCTTATACCATTCAAATATTTTTGATATAGTAGCTCCTGATGCAGTAATCGAATTATAACTCGCGTTATTAATGAACTTTTTAGTCGAACTCTCAAGGAGAGCGTCCATATTACCTACTGTATAAGCCTTATTAGCTATTGGTGGACATGACTTCGCTGCACAGTTTACCGCAAAATGAATGCGCGCATCCTTCCATATAGGTCTTAGAATATCGTGCTCTATGTTATTTAGTGAGTATGTACTTCCTCCTAAAGTAATCCATGAAACATCCCAAGGTTTACCACCGTGAAGGTCCGTGATAGAGCTTACAGGGTAGTTATCAACTATCAATTTTATCGTATATGCATTGTAAGCATTGATCCAATATGCTTTTGCTTTCTGTGACTTATCAGATTTGCTTGGTGCATTGGCACTTAACCAGGATAGATAAGAATTGAGTTGGGCTTCGTTTTTCTTAAATGAGCCATAATCAACAACACCACTACTAGACACATACTTTGTTAGAAGTTCATTCCATAGTGCATGACCTTCAGCTATAGCAGGTCGATTTTCTTTAGCCTTCTCTTTAACTGGTTCATCTTTTGCTTTTTGACCTGTTTCGTCTGAGTTCTTGACTACTCCAGCATCCTTTGATGTAGTAGACACAACTGGATCATCTGATACTTCATCCTGGCGGACACTCGCTTCCAAATTGCTCTCAACTGATTGAGTAGACTCTTCATATTTTTCAACTGCCTTTGGTGTTGAGGTAGCGACCGCTGGAGCTTCGCCTTTGTCCATATCCTCAACAGTTGACTTACTTAATTCTGGAGTCTTCTCTTCAAGCATTGTTTCAGACTTCTCTTCAAACTGACCCATCTGAGAATGGTTAGCATCTTCTGAAAGATTTGACGATTCTATCTCAGCACTATTTGCAGATTGAGCCTCTATAGTTGAGGTAGCTTGTTCATTAACAGCTTCAGCGATCTGAGTTGTGGATTCTTCGATAACTGCTACAGAAGTATTTACTTTTTCTGACGACAGTTGACAACTAAAGAAGAACACTATCGATATGAGGACTAGGTGTGATCTTGACATTTTCTTGTATTACTTTTTGACCTAACCTAATTCTTAATCAAAGAGTTCTGTAAAAAAGGTTAATAAATTCTTACCCTTTGTATTTAGTGGTCCGACTTCAAGGAATGAATAACTATTCTGACTCGTCTTCTTCTAGGATGACTGGATTAATCATAGAGAGACCAATCCATTTTTTTTCGTCACGACTGATACTCCCAAATCGTAGAAACCCTCCGCTTGCTTTGGCTATGTGTTTAGCAAACGAAACAAAACTTTCATAAAGCTGAAATGCTGACGCATTGTCTAAACATGAAAGAATATGGTTTAGTCCACTTAGTTTATCTGTTATCTGTCTTTCTCTTTCAGTTTGATCCTTCGATAAGGAATTCATGAAGTGTTCGAAAGAATTATCGAACTCAGTCTCCACTGCCTCATAATAGTGATTCAAGGCTTTGGGCTTAGCATAAGATCTTATATGTGTCAATTTTTCAGCCCAATTAAGTTCTTGCTCATCAATAACACCATCAGCTCCTGCAACTAAGATAGTTACCAATACTGGCATGTCAACTAGCAATTTATTGTCGTCAGATGAAAGTGCTGGGAAAATTTGATAATCTGTCATTATTGATAATTTACTCGGGTCATATTCGCACGCAAAAATACACTATCATGGAAAAAGAAAAAGGGGAAACAGCAAAAGCTGTTCCCCCCAACATATTCGGTTTAACGGATGAACTTACTTGATTAAAATCAAGATCTTTGATGTTTTAGACCCATCCTTCTCAATTAAAGTAACGACATACTTGTCGTCAGTTAAATTGAACTGAGGAAGATTCACAACACCAGATTCACTTTCTAAGATTTGTTCGAAAACTAATCTCTGGTAACCATCATATATTTCCATCTTGCCAGATGTGCCTTTCAAATCATATTCGACGAAGGTATTTTCACCGATCCTTGCAGGATTAGGGAAAATACTTAGCTCTCCGTCTTCTATTATTCCTGTACGTGGAACTGCTAACGAACCAAATGTTATAATCTCAAAGTCACTAGGTACGATGACATTATCACTAGAAGCAGATCCAACTGAAAAACTTGTAGATATAGCATCATCCAAAACATTGGATGAGTTATTAGCAAGTGCTGAGGCGTTAACGGTAGTAGGAATAATATCCCAACTACTACCATTCCAACCTATTATCGTCAGCCTATTAATATCACCAGTTACAAGGTCTTCAATATTAGTTAACTGATCCCACGTTAGTGTAACTGTTGTTTCAGCTCCGCCAGTTAGTATCCAAAACTCTCTATCACTAACAGCTTCTAGGTCAGGATTTGTTATATCCATCACTCCCGTTGTAATAGCTGGATCTTCGTCAAAAAACGCAGCGGTAGCATTAGCACTTCCTGAGATTCCGAGCATTCTCAATCTTTCTCCATTTCCTACTGGAAAAACAAATGGGCCAGTAGAGAACGTTCGAACAAACCCATTTACATGGGCAGCATCAGAAGCGCCACTCCAGGTAGAAGAAGCGGTAAAGTTTACAAAGCCAGGCTCTCCTCTATCTACACCTCTGTCAGTTTGTATGATTCCTGGAATAAACCCACTTCCATCATTTACGAAAGTGTGATCACCAAAAATAGACATAAAGCTGCCAGAAGGTATATAGGCATTTCCAAATGATCCTGATGCACATTCTTGAGCACTTAAAAAACTTACACTCAAGAGAGCTATTA
>CAYYBR010000377.1:0-3125 GCA_964470035.1 uncultured Saprospiraceae bacterium | reverse complement strand
GAATGAGGACTACATCGTTAAGAGTGCTGTCCTACTTATGGTCGTATTAGGTGTTAATGCGATCGTACAGTTTATACTTTGGGTTTTCTATGCGGTGATAAGGTCGAGAGACATCTTGAAGGTACCACGCTTTTTGTTTAACATACTGGCGGTCATCCTTGTGATTATCGCTTTTCTCGCCGGTGTCAAGATTATCTTCAATCAAGAACTCAATGGGCTTCTTGTCACATCTACAGTACTTTCTGCTATCATCGGGCTTGCACTCCAAAGCACTTTGAGCAATCTATTTGCAGGATTTGCACTTCAGATCGAATCCCCTTTTAGTATAGACGACTGGGTAAACCTGGGTGGTCACGAAGGAAAAGTCGTGAGTCAAAACTGGCGATCTATAACTCTACTTACCAGAGAAAATCACAGAGTCTCTCTTACTAATAGCTTTGTCGCAGACGATAAGGTCATCAACTTCTCTCGACCAACAAGAAGGCAAGTACATAACTTTTATATATCGCTAGACTACTCACACCCGCCTAACAAGGTGAAGAAGATACTAGAAGATCTGATGAACGAGATCGAGGAGGTAGACTTAGATACAAGGCTCGGTGCATTTGTAGCTGATTATCTTGATAGTGGTATCAAATACTGCATGAAGTACTGGCTCCATGACTATGGTGATATCGTGCACGTCCAAGATATAGTACTCACAAGGTTATGGTACAAACTTGACCGACATAATATCAAGATACCATATCCCATCACAGAAGTCCAACATATACAACTCACTGATAACGGTGGCGAAGTCACATCTATCGATCATCAGAGTATCATCAAGTATCTCACTACTCTTCACTGGCTAGAGGGCATGCAAGCTTCTAACATATCAAAACTTGTCACTAATGGTCAGGTTATCAGATACGCTAAAGATGATCTGATAGTAGAACAAGATAAAGAGGGAGACTCCATGTTCGTAGTCATCGAAGGAGGTGCACGTGTTCTTCTTAGGACAGACAAAGGCGGAGAACTAAACATCGCCGACAAGAAGGCGGGTGATTTCTTTGGAGAGATGAGTCTTCTCACTGGAGAACCAAGATCCGCATCCATCAGAGCAGACATGGATAGTACAGTATTAAAAATAGACAAGTCTTCTTTCAGTAACCTGATAGCTTCTGATGAGCATGTTCTTTCCGAATTTGTAGAGGCCTTATCCAACTCAAAGTCTGGTATCGCCGAGGCTATCGCGACTGCTAGTTCTGCAGAAGGTGCAACCAAAGAAACCGCCTATAAGGCCATCCTTAATAAGGTGTGGAATTATCTGAAAAATCCGTCTTAGTATTCTGACTACTGAGGAGTTTTACTCTCAGCCTTGACGCGCTGCTCCTTCTCAAGACGTTCTATATGAGCGATCTTTACTGGCGATCGGCGCTCTTGGGCATACTCGGTATGATAGCAGTGCCCTCGTAAAAATCCGATCTGGATATTATCAAAATTCTCATCCAGATTAGGAAAGATATTATAGTTCTGCCATTCTTTCTTCAGTGTCGCTCCGATCATCTTGAAGTCATCACGACCAAGGTAATCTAGGTCAGCATCACATAAGAGTGACGATAAAAAAGTCTTCGGATTCTGAGGAATCTTAGTGGCAAGAATCATCTCCTTAACTTTTTTTATATCCTTGGTACCAAAACCTTCTTCTTTCATGATGTCGCTTGTGATCTCAGCGCTCAATTCTTCATGGTTCTCATAAGCTTTGGTAAATCCAGAATCGTGACCCACTGCCGCTATCTCGAGAAGATGAGCGTCGCTTTTTTTGATCTTGTAATGCTTGATATAAAACTTACAGACGTCGTGGACATCTCTGGTATGGTGGATACCATGATAAACAAGATCAAGAGATAACTCTTCCTCGAGGATCTTGTAAAGTTTATGTATGGTCTTCTTATAGCTCATATGTCTATACCGTCTAGTATAGGCTATTTATGAGATATAAACACATATAATGCCAAAAGCTCTAACTTCCTGCCGTTTAATGTAAACCTGTTTACTGAAGGGTAAAAAATCATGAGCTTTCATTGTTTCACTTTCGTAAATACTTCTTCTAATTCAGAGATGGCACTTGCTTCATAGTTTCGACGAAGTACATCTCTAGATCCCTCATGTTCTTCACATCCATACTTCCTCGAGATTCGCACGAGAATTCACCCTTGATGAGATCATAGGTAGATTGGCTAATATTGATCTTCTGGGCTTCTGATTGGCTTTCCATTCTTGCTGCTACATTGACAGTATCTCCCCATATATCGTAAGCAAACTTCTTGACACCTACGACGCCAGCTATGATTGGACCAGTGTGTATACCTATCCGTGCGTCAAATCTCTCAAGCCCTTGATCTTCTCTTTCTTTATTCCATTTGTCAAGAAACTTTACCATCTCGATAGCTGCCATCACAGCATCCTTAGCATGAGATTTATTGGATATAGGTACGCCAGCAGCACACATGTATGAGTCTCCTATAGTCTTAATCTTCTCGACGTTATACTTCGATATAATGTCATCAAAAGCCTTAAAGCATTCATCGAGAGCAGAGATCAATTCCTCAGGAGAAAGTATCTGAGAGATCCTACTAAAGTTGATAAAGTCTGTGAAACAGACGGTGCACTCATCAAACTTACGTGTCTGGACCTTAGCATGCTCTTTGAGCTCTGAGGCTATATCTTTTGGTAAGATATTCAGTAGTAATTCTTCTGACCGCTCCCTTTCGGTTTCTATCTCTATGTTTTTAGCTGCAAGCCTTCTGTTGTTTCTTCTCGCCATCACAAACATCCAGGTAGCAAATCCTCCTATCAGCAAGCCCGCTACAGATAGAATCACATATAAGCGCTGTCTAGATGACTTTAGCTTTAGTTCCGACTCTTGCAGAAGCAGTGTAGAGTTCTGCAGTTTGATCTCTGCTTCCTGCTCTCTTATCAATCTTTCCTGACTTATCAGGTTAAAAGAATCTAGTTCTGCCACAAATCGGAGCGAGTCAATCATCCTGAGATTATACTCTAATAAGGCTTCCTTTTTGGCCTTGTCTGCGGTCATCTCATTGATCATCTTAGTACGCTGAGTAAGCTGCTTCTCACTATTG
>CAYYBR010000376.1:0-3151 GCA_964470035.1 uncultured Saprospiraceae bacterium | reverse complement strand
CAATTATATATTGTATATATGATGCCCATCCAGGTGCGAAACTGAATTTACTATTATGACCATAGTGGATAAAACCAGCCCAATAATATGGCGTCTTCTGGATAGAAGGTATAGACGGATCATTACGATACTGATCTTTTGCTAACTTGAGAGATTGCGATGTAGTTTTGCCCAATACAAGATTTTTATAGAAATGATGCATTATATACTTCGTTGCTTCATCTGGCACTGACCACAAAGACATAAGTACTGATTCAGACCCAGACAGTAAAAATGACCTTGCCATACTTTGCACTCCATCCGTACGGTGCACTCTCCCTGATCCAGTATTACAACCACTTAGTACAACAAGGTCGGCCTTGTGATTCAGCGATTCTATCTCTGAGAGATATAACTTTCCATCTTCGCTTTTATCCTCTGGAAACAAAAGATGAGTGAGAGCTGGTTGCTCAAAATTTATAATCCCATGCATGGCTAAGTGTAAAACAGAAAAATCAAGTGCACTCTTCTTTAATAGGGATTCAGAGGTTTGCTGAGAAGAGAAAACTTTACTTCTTGCCAAAAGAGAAATTTCTTCTACTTCTTCTTTAGCATATGCTAATGGAAGTACATCAACAAATTCACTCTCGTATATTTCAGCATCATACTCTGGTGCATAAAGACCCGCATAAAACGTAGGGCTTTCCGCATGATTCAGATACATGAGCATCTTCAAAGATGGGGCATAACTTATGTCATATCTATCTTGTAGCAACACTGCTCCTTCACTTAGAACTTCAAAAGGTAAAAATGAAAGTTCTAGATCCGGCAGTATGACCAATGAGCTCCATCGTGGTCCTAGAGAAGAGATTCTATCTAAACACAAAGAAGCACTCAGCTTTCTACCTAACGCAAAGTCGGTATCACCATTTCTTAGACCGACCAGAAAGGAGTTGATATCAGATATAACATCACCTACTTCATCAACTACAATAACTTCTAGGTTTTCTTTTGTAATTATAAATACATACAAAGCGTCATCTCCTCTGAAATACTCCAAAAACATCTGATCATCCGTTATATAATCTTTACGTAGATTAGAAATCTCCAGATTGGAATAATTAAACTTTAGGTCAAACAACTCTCTCTCTTCAGCTTTTAGATTTTCTAGCAAAGTGCTATGCCCATGCTGCAGAGAATCTAGCATTTCCCGCTGATTAGCCAAGAGCTCGTCGTTTTTATTCTCTATTGCTGACTCAATCAGTCCAAGAGCATGTCTTTGATATGCTTCATTAGTCTGGATATCGGAAAGTATACTTATATCCTCTTCATTTCTCAAGCTATATGTCATAGCTGCTTCTGACATTTTCTGTGCTCTTGCCAACTCACTCATCACCAATGCATCTTCCAAATATTTTTTGTCATTTTGATATTCGCTAAGTTTAATAAGAGCTTTTATATTAGACTCCAACAAATCTCGAAATGCCAGATTAACTTCGGACTGTGTATGTAAATCTAAGAAAGTAGAATAGGCCCGCTTAAAAGTAGAAATGTTCTTATCGGAGAAGGCAACAACACTTTGATATGCTTCTTCCGTATCCTTTCGCTCTGCTATGCTATATAAGGATTGACCATATGTTGATATGGCCTTCAGACTAACTCTAATATTTTTAGAGCTATCTATATTCGGCTCTTTCAAGGAAATACCATTCAATCCAAAACCTCTGTCAAAATGCCTTATTCCACTCTCTTCATCCCCTAGTAAAAAATGAGCCTTACCTTTGTTAAGATGAATACTAATTCTATCATAATCCGTAAGCAAGGGGTTTGTTAGTGCCTCTTCAAATGACTTTATGGCACTTTGATATTCCCTCTTTTCAGTATAATGACCAGCTTTGGTAATACTTACTAATTTAGAGAATACAGGATGTGTACTCAATCCTGCTTTCTCAAGGTCTTGCTCGACCTCTGCGATTAATTTATCTCCTTCTTGATGATCCCCTCTAAGAGATAACACCTGCACTAACTTGAGTTTGAAGAATATTAGATTTGGCAAAGGAAGAGACTCGCTTTTTATAGCCTCCTCAAGATATGATATAGCAACATCATAATCTTTCTCAAACAACTTAACATCTGAGAGCATAGCTAGATTAGTTCCAATATTAAGATGACCTTGGGGCAATAGAGATCTGTGTAAGGCTAAAGACTTATAAAAGTGAATCTTTGCTTTAGATATATTTCCTTGGGCGATAAAACTAGTTCCTAAGTTATTTTCCACGCGTGCTACGAAAAGAGAATCCAATGGCTTAATTTCTTCGGCATACCTCTTAGCTTGAAAAAACATCTCTTGTGCTCTTATCTGATTATTCTTCCTGATCTCTATAGTCCCTTGAAGGTTGGTTATCTCCTTGCTCCACTCAATAGACAAGGCATCATTCTTGCTTGCTGCATCGAGATAGGCAGTACAATAATTATCCGCCTTTGCTATTTGACCCAACTTAAAATAATGAGATGAAACAGTAAAGCTTATGAATCCATAGGTGTTTAGATTTTTACTAACTTTCTCAGCTTGATTAGGGCAATTGATAACATCCTCGAGTAGTTTCTCCACATCGCCAAGGGACATGATAATATCTTCTTGACTATCATATTGTGAAAAATAAGCTATATCAAGTGAGTCACATTTATCTTGAGATATAAGAACACTTGGAATTAAACATAAAAAAAACACAAGTCTAAACATCGAAATGCTGATGGATCCATTCATAGGATTTTAGACTAAAGATAATTATTGATTATTAGGTTACGGCGCTATTATACATCAATCAACCATTAATAATAACAATATGAAAAGCCATAGAATGAACATTGATCGCTATAGGCGACAATCAGAGTATTGTCATTCATTTGACTCACTAACACCGTCATCCGTATCAACCAGTATTTCTGGTCTCGGGACAACCGCAACGCTATGATGCAAGGTCTTCTCTTGGCTTCCTCATCACAAGCATATTACAATTAACCAATGAAATGAAGCAATGAACTGGCTGCTTGATCATCTAGGTATAGCATCCGATAGCCGACACCTAACTAGAAGGCTCACTTTGAGTTTCATGGCCAACTGCCGCATCCAACTGTCTTTCTATCTCTTGTAGAAAAAACTCAGCCCAAT
>CAYYBR010000375.1:0-3190 GCA_964470035.1 uncultured Saprospiraceae bacterium | reverse complement strand
GGAGATCAAGACGATGAGCTTGATAGCAATGGTAACATGACGCTAGACTTTGGATTTGCTCCACTAGTGAGCCTTGGTTCTACAGTCTTTGAAGACGTTAATAATAATGGACTACTTGATGACGGTGAAGGTCGCATCGAAGGAGTAACTGTTGAAGTATTTGACCTTGGACCTGATGGTATAGCTGAAAATGATGATGACCAACTAGTTGGTTCTGATGTCACTGACGTAAATGGTAACTACTTCGTAGATGGACTGCTTCCTGGTGATTACTATGTAAGCATACCTAATGTAGACGATAGCCTACCGATCAGTAGTACAGGTGAGTCATTAGACCCTAATGACGACGTAGATAATGATGATAACGGTATCCAAGTTGCACCTGGTGAAGGTGTATGGTCTAATGTGATCACACTTACTGGAGATGACGAGCCAACAGGCGAAGGGGCTCCAGGTGGTAATCAGGATGCTGAAGATGATGATAATGGTAACATGACCGTAGACTTCGGATTCTTTGCTCCAGCGAGCATAGGAGACTTTGTCTTCGAAGATGTGAACTTCGACGGACTTCAAGATGATGGAGACAATCCAATCGAAGGTGTAGAAGTAAGCTTGACAGATAGCCTAGGTAACTCAGTTACTGATATTACTGGAGCTGCTGTTGGTCCTACGACTACAGATGCAACAGGATTCTATCAGTTCGCAGATCTATTCCCAGGTGACTATATCGTAGTGTTCGAAGCTCCAGAAGGATTCGAGCCAACGCTAGAAAATGTCAATGGAGAAGATGACGATGAAGGAACTAATGATAGTGATCCAGGACCAGATGGTCAGTCTGACAACGTATGGTTAGACAGTGGCGAGAATGAGCCAGACATCGATGCTGGATTCTTCATGCCTGCAAGTATCGGAGACTTTGTCTTCGAAGATGTGAACTTCGACGGACTTCAAGATGATGGAGACAATCCAATCGAAGGTGTAGAAGTAAGCTTGACAGATAGCCTAGGTAACTCAGTTACTGATATTACTGGAGCTGCTGTTGGTCCTACGACTACAGATGCAACAGGATTCTATCAGTTCGCAGATCTATTCCCAGGTGACTATATCGTAGTGTTCGAAGCTCCAGAAGGATTCGAGCCAACGCTAGAAAATGTCAATGGAGAAGATGACGATGAAGGAACTAACGATAGTGATCCAGGACCAGATGGTCAGTCTGACAATGTTTGGTTAGACAGTGGCGAGGATGAGCCAGATGTAGATGCTGGATTCTTTGCACCAGTAAGCATAGGTGACTTCGTATTCGAAGATGTCAATGCTAACGGTCTACAAGATGATGGAGACAATCCTATCGAAGGTGCAGTAGTGATGCTGACGGATAGCCTTGGTAATCAGGTGACTGATATCAACGGAGATCTAGTTGGACCGATGACTACTGATGCTAACGGGTTCTATCAGTTCGATGATCTCTTCCCTGGTGATTACATCGTTGTATTTACAACTCCTGATGGTTTTGTACCAACTGACGAAAATGTCAATGGTGAAGCCGATGATGAAGGAGCTGACGATAGTGATCCTAATGAAGATGGAGAGTCTGATAACATATGGTTAGACAGTGGTGAAGATGAGCCAGATGTAGATGCTGGATTCTTTGCCCCAGCGAGCGTAGGCGGTTTTGCCTTTAAGAATTGTGACGAAGATGGCGTACAGAATGGAGAAGAGACTGCTCTCGAAGGAGCACTAGTAACTCTTTCTCTAGCTGATGGCACTTCCGTAAATGACGTAGATGGAAACCTAGTTGCTGCAGTAACAACTGCTGCAGATGGTACATATGAATTCACTAACCTAATCCCTGATGATTACAAAGTGACATTCGAACTACCAGCTACGCCTACAGGTCTTGCTTTTGCAGCTATGGATGCAGCAGCAGACGATATAGACAGTGATGTAGATCCTGCTACAGGTATGACAGAAGTATTCACACTTATTAGTGGTGAAGAACTTGCGACTGTAGATGCAGGTGCTATAGATATAGAAGATCCAGTGATCACATGTCCTGATGACATAGTAGATCTTGGATGTAACCCAGTTCTTCCAACTCCAGAAGATGCGATAGCATTAGTAACAACTTCTGATAACTGTGCTGTAGCTGATGTAACAGCTATACCAGGTCCTATCGAAGGAGATTGTGAGATGACTCAATCATTTGAAGTAACAGTGACAGATGAGTGTGGCAATACTGCTACATGTTCTCTGACATTTGCTTGGATAGAGTCAGAACTAGAGGTTGTTTGTCCTGATCCAGTTACTGTAGATGAGTGCTTAACTCAAGCAGAGATTGATGCTCTATTTGCAGAGTGGATCGGTGGATTTGAAGCGATCAATGGATGTAATCCAGAGACTTCATCATTAGATTTCACAGCTCCTGACTTCTGCGAAGGAGGTACTGTAACAGTGATATTCTCTGCTACAGATGCATGTAACGAAGATGAGTGCACAAGTACTTTCACAGTACCAGCGCGACCAGATCTTGAACTTACTGCTCCAGCAGATGAGACAGTAGATGGATGCTTAGATCAAGCGGCTATCGATGCAGCATTTGCAGCATGGTTAGATGGCGTTGACTTCGGAGGTGGATGTGATCCAGCTCTTGAGATCAGTGATGAAGCGGCTCCATTAGCTTGCGAAGGTGGATCTGTAACAGTCACATTTACTTTAAGTGATGATTGTGATGAGACTAGCGCTACAGCATCATTCACAGTTACTCCTGCACCAGCGGTTACATTAACTGCCCCAGCAGATGAGACAGTAGATGGATGCTTAGATCAAGCGGCTATCGATGCAGCGTTTGCAGCATGGTTAGAAGGAGCAAGCTTCGGAGGTGGATGTGATCCATCACTAAGCGTAAGTCCTGAGCCAGCACCACAAGCGTGCGAAGGAGGATCAACAACAGTAACATTCACATTGACAGATAACTGTGAGACGCTTACAGAGACAGCGACATTTACAGTGACACCTGCACCAGCAGTTACATTAACTGCCCCAGCAGATGAGACAGTAGATGGATGCTTAGATCAAGCGGCTATCGATGCAGCGTTTGCAGCATGGTTAGACGGAGCGAGCTTCGGAGGTGGATGTGCCCCTGAACTAGAGATCAGTGATGAGTCAGCGCCAGAAGCGTGTGAAGGCGGTT
>CAYYBR010000374.1:0-3213 GCA_964470035.1 uncultured Saprospiraceae bacterium | reverse complement strand
CATGGTGTCCTATTTTTTTACATATTATTTGTTTCGTAAATATGTAGTATACGGTTGTTGATTTGACTTGAGATACAACTGTGTAAAAGTTAACACTACCCATCAAGAATATAAAAAGATGGAGAAATAAGATTTCGTTCTATTAAGTGACTCGGTTCTATATCCCGCTTATGTGACTCATATAGATTATGATGACGGGATTTCTTTAGGTCTGGTGCTCCGAGTCATATCCCAGCGCGATAAAGAGTTGCTATGGTTCTTAGCAACTCTTTTTTATTATAAGATCTGAGAGGGGATAAGCAGTAGAGCCCTACTCTTTTTAAGAGACTCTATTCATTATTTTTTTAATCCTATCTCTCTTAGTCTTTCATCGAGATAGCCTCCAGCAGTGATAGGTTCATAGTGTATTGGATTTTCTGCCGTTACACATTTGTCAAGACAAGTCAAATCCATCTGAGCAACGGGATGCAGAAAGAAAGGTATAGATAGTCGAGGTTTATGCCATTCTTCTCTAGGAGGATTTACCACTCTGTGGGTGGTAGACTTCAGATAGTTGTTAGTTAAGCGTTGGAGCATGTCTCCCACATTGATGACTATCTCGTCTTCTTCTGGTACGATAGCGAGCCACTTATCTTGTTTGTTAAGCAGTTGTAAACCACCTGCCGATGCTCCTACGAGCAAAGTAATAAGATTGATATCCTCGTGTTGTTCGGCTCTTACAGCACTTGCTGGTTCTTGAGTTATCGGCGGATAATGTATCGCTCGCAAGATGCTTAGACCGTGCTTGATACGCTTGTCGAAGTAGTCTTCTTCTAATTCAAGGTGGATGGCGATAGCTTTTAGAAGTTGTGATCCAGCCGCTTCAAAAGACTTGTATAGTTCTTTGCCCAGTGCTGTAAACTCAGGCGCCTCAGTAACTGACACATTATCGGGGTAGCTACTCTTCAAAGGATGTTCTTCACCGACTTCCTGACCAATCTGAAAAAATTCTTTCAAGTCAGCGACCTTGGCTCCTTTAGCTTGCTCTTTTCCAAAAGAAGTATATCCGCGTTGTCCGGCCAAGCCTGGGATCTCGTATTGTTTTTTGGTCTCCGTTGGTAGACCAAAAAACTCCTTTGATCTCTTATAGAAATCATCTATTAGCTCCTTTCTAATCCCATGGTTTTTAACACCTACAAATCCGATGTCATGAAAGGCCTTACCAAGTTTCGCCACAAAAGCGGCTCTCTCTTCAGGACTTCCAGCAGTAAATTGTCTCAGATCTACGACGGGGATTACTTTTTCTGACATGGCGTATTAATTTGATTACTACAAATATGTCTTTTATAACTGACTTTTTCTCTCATGATACCCTCACTACTTTCACTTCCGTAAATGATCATTATTAGCATCTTTGCTCAGCTATGTTACACTAATATTGAAATTGTGAAGAAGCGAAACCTTTGGATAGATACTGATGCGGGTACCGATGATGCCATCGCCCTTATCATGGCGATGAGAAGAGATGATATCAATATTGTCGGAGTGAGCACCTCCGGAGGCAATGTGCCTCTCTCCTGTGTAGTCCAAAATGTCCTTTATATCAAGGAGTTATGTCAGCATGATGCCCCAGTCTATGTAGGGGCTGAACAACCCTTGCAAAGGATACTTGATACTGCCGACTTTATACATGGTAAAGATGGTTTAGGAGATATCGGCCTTCATCTAGAAGGAAGGACACCTGATGAAGGAGTAGCACACCATCTCTTAGTCGATGCGCTGAGTACATATACTGATCTGGAAGTAGTCTGTCTTGGCCCTCTGACTAATATAGCTTTGGCAGAACAACAAAAAACAGGATGTCTATCTAGGGCAAAGAAGATATATGTTATGGGTGGCCTTGTAGAGTTGCCGGGTAACGTGACTCCATTGGCGGAGTATAATATCTGGGCAGACCCCGAAGCAGCACAAATTGTGCTTCATCAGCTGGATAACGTGATTATGATAGGGTGGGATACCACCCTTAAGAGTGCACCCATGTATCAAGATGATATGGATGATATCAGAAATATAGGTACGCCTTTGTCTGCATTTGCTATGGATATACAACAGGTACGACTGCGCTGGATGGAGGAAGCTAAAGAGGAGACCTCTTTACTTTTGGCAGATGCTTTAGCTATGGCAGTGGTGATTCTTCCTCATAGTGTCTCTCAAGAAGCTAGATATAAGATGAATGTTTTATCAGGCTTTGAAGATGAATCCAAAAGGGGATTCATAGATTGCCAGGCATCACAACAACCTACTAGCATACTCCATGTTAGTGAAGTAGATAGAGAGGAATATTTCCAGTTAGTAAGAGACAGCTTAAGCTGATGCAGAGACCCGAAGTTTTTCCAACCAGAGAATCCCAAGAATATTATAGTGAGGAAGGATGTCATATCCTAGAAATACTCAATGATGACTCTTCACCGCATATATCACTTGCGAGAGCTAGGGTAGAGAAAGGGAAGCAAACTCGCCTTCATGCTCTTACCGATACTGTTGAGATATACTATGTTACAAGGGGCCAAGGAAGAGTCACGATAGGAGCGCAAACTGCAGATATAGGTATCGGAGATTGTGTTAAGATAGAACGAGGAGTAGATCAGAACATAGTTAACACGGGTAGTGAAGATCTAGTCTTTCTATGTATATGTCATCCGAGGTTTCAAGAAGAAAATTATCGGAATACAGATCAGGCATGAAAGAAGTACTACATATCTCTCAAGAAGGAAAGGAACATATACTCCTCATGCATGCTAACGCCTACACACCAGGATGCTATCTGTCTATGTGCAAAGGTCTATCTGAAGAGTATAGTATAAGTGCTCCTTATCAAAGGCCGACTTGGGTGGGTAGTGATCCCAAAAGATTTTCAAAATGGTCGACTCTCGCTGATGATATTATATCTCATTTAGAGGCTACTCAACAAGGTCCAGTCATCGGCGTAGGTCATTCGATGGGAAGTATCGCACTTTGGTATGCCGCCCAAAAGGCACCAAAACTCTTTTCTAAGCTCATCTTGATAGAGCCTGTTATACTCCCAAAACTTTTCGTTTTATCTAATAAGATAATGCCTTTCTGGTTGAAAAAAAGAACTACACCTATCATCAAAGTGGCTTCCCATCGTACTAATCGATGGAGCACGAAGGAGGAGCTGAGATCTTATTTGACTAGTAAGAGAGTGTTTCAAAG
>CAYYBR010000373.1:0-3218 GCA_964470035.1 uncultured Saprospiraceae bacterium | reverse complement strand
CTGTTATTTATAGAACATTTGATCGCTCAAATTTTAGCACAGCCTCATCTCTACCACGCAGTGCTAGTGTTTACGGTGAAGGGATGGTGATTAGTGCAAAGCAGAATAGTACAAATAGCTTCTATTTAATAGCAAGATCTGCTAACATTTATTATTCATATTCTGTCACCCCAACAGGCATTAGTCTTGCAGACAATGCAACATTTGGTCCATCAATTAACAATAATCCAATTGTAAATCTCAGCTACTCGTCTGGGAAAATTGGAGGATCAATTTTTGGCGTTTCAGGAGGTGTTTTCACAATCGATTTTGATAATAATACAGGCCAATTTAATCCGTCTAGTTTTCAAATGAGGACAACCGTATCGAATAGGTTTTATGATGTTGAATTTTCTGCTGATGGCAGCAAACTATATGCTTCAAGTTATAGCCCATTAATTCTTTACCAAATTGACTTAGCTACAAATCAAACTAATACATTAAACAATTTTGGCAACCTACAAAGAGGTGGTGGACTTAAATTAGGGCCAGATGGAAATGTATATCATATTTATAATGGAGGAAGTCTTAATGCTACAGGAACAATTAGAGTAGGAAGAGTTTTAAATGCCGATCAAATTATAACATCAAACAGTTTTTCCTCAAGCTATGAAATGAACGTGATTACAAAGCCAAATTCCTTTTCGTATGGCTTCCCAGAATTTGCAATTTTACCTGATCAGTTTTCAAATGGTGAGGGCGATTGCGATTGTTGCGTAGAGGTAAAGAAAGAGTTGGAGGAAATCAAAAAATTGTTAAAGGGAATAATTGCAGGTAAACATCCTGTAAAGACCAAAGAATAGTCTCCACTTAACAAAATATATGAGGAAACAAATGCGACAAATAACAAGGGTTAATTACGCAATCCTGAGAATGTCGACTTAGGACAACGCTTCTATCCGATATGTATAACTAATGCATACCAAAAGTAATGATGCATGATTAGTATTGAAACAATTAGCCAAATATGGCCCGCGGCCCTTGGCATAGCTGGCTTCCTTTTTGGACTATATCAATTTAGAACAAAACTACAGAATGACAGGAAGTCAAGAGCAACAGCTCCTTATCAAAGACTTCTTGTACAATTAAATAGCTTAATCAAAATACAATATGATTATACCATACGTGATTCGTCAGTAAGCTTAGGCAAAAGACTTGGTAGAGTCACACTGCAGATAGACCGCTTTATAGCTCTTCAAGCCTTTATCAAAAAACAGATTAAGCCAATGGAATATATTACAAGCACTCTCAATAAAGTATCTTCGGAAAGATTGATTGAAGAAGTAATGGAGTCTTTTGGAAGCAAAGAAAATTTCTTAAACTACTCTGACGCATTCGATGAGGCAGTCGAACTAGCTAATTCATTACAAAAAGAGATCAGTGAACTAAAAATTGAAAACAACGAAATAAATGAACTCATAAAATACGACAGAGATCATGTCAGGAATGTCTATGAGGGTTTCCTATCCAGTCTTAACTCTATGGTTGATGACAGAATATATTATAGCCAGAATATAAGAAGAGGAGTTAATGAAATATCTAAGGCTATCTCAATATTACTGACCGACACAGAAAACAAAATCAAATATGATGACTATAAGCAAATTATAAATTCTATTGCCATCAAATCAAGGAAAATTGAAGAGCACATTTTCTCAGAAATTAAGTAAACATAACGCGAGATCATCAAATCACCCAGAAGCCTCAGGGTTTAGATACTAGATATTTATCCTACGTTATAATTAAAAAGTAAAGCACAATGAACCATACAATAATAACAAGTAAGCCGAGGCGGCATATCAAACTATTCTTAGTTGTTATCTGCTCTACGCTGTTTTGTAGCTGCCAACCGAATATCCCAGACTATCAAATCGGAAAGGACATGTCTTATCTGATTATCGAACCAGGCGATGAGAGAGTAGTACTTGACTCTATTGTTCAAGAGTTCAAACCCCAAAACAATGTACATATCGATTTAAGTAGAAGCGCCTACAACACACAAGACAGGTTGTATGAATTGACCCTTCAGGTAAACAATAGCACTTCAACCGCCACCAAGTCTGTTTCGCCATTTAAAGAAGCCATTGCTATTCTGATAACAAATGACAAAATATCTATAACAACACCTGAGAAGGTAAGGGAAACGATGTTTTGAAAGCTCAAGAAATGAAAACTTCAACCAACATAATCCTAGCGGCAATCATAGCATTCGTAGTGACCTTGTACTCCCATGAATTGACGCATTTATTGTTGGGGCTTGTCTTCGGGACTAAGATCGTTAGCTTTTGTAGCTGGGCTGTTACGATGGTTACAATAGAGGTAGAATGGCAAAGGGCCATTGTGCAAGGAAGTGCTGCTATAGTCAACATCATCATGGGCTTTTTTGCAGCTGCCAAATTCTGGAAGACGAAGAATGGCATGACCCGTGCTTTCTTATACTATCTAGCTGCATTTTCATGGTTGGTGGGTTTTGGTTATCTCCTAAGCGATCCAATACTCGCTTCTTCTGATAGGAATGGAGACTGGGCGAAAGTTATCAACCTATTGGGAGGTTCTTGGGGAGTTAGATTGCCCATTCTTTTAGTAGGACTAGCTGGATACACATATACTATTTATTGGCTTGCTAAAGCTACACAAGCATTCAAGACGTCTGATCCAGAAACTCTTGTAGGTCGTACCATCAAACTACTTATTGTCCCATACTTCGTGGTGAACATTTTATTTACCCTACTATCATTCTGGCATCCTGTTCCAGAATTGCGCCTGATGGTGGCAATCAAGTCTTGTTGGCTAGGAAATTTTGGATTCTTCGCAGCTGCAGTCGGCACGTACTTTCAATACAAGAGTACCAATGTCTTGTTTCTTGATAATTTCGTTGAAATCCCCAGGAAACTGTCAGTGAACATGCTGGTAATTGCGTTGCTTGTTTATGCAACGGCGGCGTATTTTGCGGTGCCTAGGATTTTGAATGTTGAGGTGTGGTAGGGGTGGGAGGAATCATATGCTAGAGCCTATAGTTGGGAACCGATATAAAATTATATAGAACTAAATAGTTATAAAATGGATTGGAAGTTCATGATCTTAATAATCTTGATTTTTATCTCCCCATTCCTATGGATTGAAAGCATAATTCTGACTAAGAATTGGAAACACTTTACTCAATTCGCAATCATAAACAC
>CAYYBR010000372.1:0-3263 GCA_964470035.1 uncultured Saprospiraceae bacterium | reverse complement strand
GTGACACCATATGCGCCAGAGCGCATATGTGAGTGAACCGCAAACCACGGCTTGCAGGCTTATGGGTTATACTTTTAAAGCCACAACCTGAACCTGGCAAGTCGTCTTCCATTAATATAGTTATGGGTTACAGTCATGCAAAGCATGACCCCGTCGTGGTTCGATTCGCCACAAGAGATAGGCCATGCGAGGTTGGTCTGTGAGAGGGATGGGCTATCCAACGAGGAAGTTAGGAGACAGTAAGGATAAGAAGGATGACTGAGCATTTGCAAAGCGAATATTAGCACGACAAGTCCCGATAACTATCGGGATGGGTTCCTTTGTATCGATGACACGCACGAAATAGTTACGCTTATAGCGTAACCAGTAGTGCCAGAGCACTACTGTGAGTGTGCCGCAAACCACGGCTTGCGGGCTTACCAGTTATACTTTTAAATCCACAACCTGAACCTGGCAAGTCTTATTCCATCAATATAGTTATGGGTCACAGTCATGCCAAGCATGACCCCGTCGCGGTCGAATTCATGAATGAAGGAGTGTCACAATAGTGACACCATATGCGCCAGAGCACTACTGTGAGTGTGCCGCAAACCACGTCTTGCGGGCTTACCAGTTATACTTTTAAATCCACAACCTGAACCTCGCAAGTCGTCTTCCATCAATATAATTATGAGTCACAGTCATGCCAAACATGACTCCGTCGCGGTCGAATTCATGAATCAAGAAGTGTCACAATAGTGACACCATATGCGCCAGAGCGCATATGTGCGTTAACAACCTAACCTCCTCGTCTTAACTCTGCCTTCCTCATCGGCATCACATCGATGATACCAAAGAGAACGTCTGTAGTCAGCAGATGATCTGTGCGGTGTTTGACACCACCATCTAGACCTATGAGGATGACCTCAAAGTCATTGCTCGTATCGATGATAAGTTCTTCTATCCTAGAGCTGACCTTACCTGTAGCCATCATTTCTTTCTTACCAGGACTGCGGAGTATGTAGTTGTCACCGATGATATGATATACAAGCAACTTTCTTTCTTCATACCCACGCTCAGAGTTGTGGATCTCTAGTAGCTGTGCCTGGTAGGAGGGGTGTTGGTCAGTAGCTGATTTGATTATGAGTAGACGATGCTCCCACCGATGGGTATCGATATCCTGACTAGCAAGTGGAGATAAGCCTATGAATAGGAGGAGAACCGACAGGCTGAGTTGATTCACAAAAGATATACATCTACTGCTGTCACTGGATGATATTCGCGAGTGCTCGCTAGTTGTTGAGGTCCTCATTTGTATGCCATTATTCGTCGGTGTTTCCATTTGCAGAAGCTATCATGTTATCATAGGCGAACATCTCATTGAAGATCAAGAAAAACTGATCACCTTGTTCCTCCTTCTCTATAGAGAGATTAGTGAAGAGGATCTTACCCAGTCCTGACTTGGGATCAAAATACGCCAATGTCGCGATACCAAAGTCATTTCCTCCATGACCGATACAGCATGCGATATCTAGATCCCAGATAACACCAGTTGCGGTAGGTACATCTGGGATTTGATTAGTCATCATGCGAGTATATGACTCAGGCTGTAGCAGACTTCCCTGACCATAGTATCCCTGCATGATATCCTGCATATATGTTGTCAGTTCATGGACAGTGGTATACAGACCTCCATCTGGATACGTGATAGCATAGTAGTTAGGGACGATGTTATAGATCTCGTTATAAAAGACTGCTTGGTTGTCTTGTTCTACCATCTTATAGCTCCATCCGGAATGTTTCATACCAAGAGGGTCTAAGATGAGCTCTTGGGTGATGTCTTTGAACTCTTTGCCTAGTTTGAGTTCTAAGCAGTGGGCGAGTAGTGCTACTGCGATATTGCTATACTCATAGTGGGTGCCTGGCTTATGATCCAAGTACGTCTCCTCCGCAGTCCACTTGCCAAAGTTGTGCCTGAGAAACTCAGCCATAGACATCGGCTCATTGGCATTGTACTTCGTGATATGATCTTCCCAAGCCGCAGGAAACTCGTCATAGTCCAGCTTCTCATCGAAGATGTAAGCTTTGTTATAGTTCACATCATCGTTGATGCTAGAGGTATGTGTAGCTAAGTGACGCAGTGTGATCGGCGTCTCGGGATGGTTTGGATGTGATACATCATAAGGCAGGATGGTGTTGATATCATCATCGAGAGCTACGATATCATCTTCTATGGCCTTCATAAGTGCCATTGCGACCAGCGTCTTGCTGATCGAAGCGATACCTTGTATCGTATGTTCGTTATATGGAGTTTTGTTTTCTACATCTGCATATCCATATCCTCGTGTAAAGTAGACACTGTCTTTAGAGAATATGGAGACAGCAAATCCTGGCAGATGACCATTATTGTATTGTTTGGATAAAGCGGTGTGGATAGAGTCTGCATAGTCACTCGTGATGATGGCCTCAGTCGTAGTCGATTTAGTTGACTGTTTTTTATCGGAGCATGCTGCCAAGAATACACAAAGTGTGCTGAAGAGGAGTAGTATTCTTGTTGTCATAGGCAGAGCTTAGCAAGTAGCAAGATATAGGTATATCTAGAAGAGACGGATGAGATGGCTTGAAGTTGCATGATGTGATCTTTATTGACTAGAAGAGTCAATGATGCATCGCATCGAGAAATTGCGTCTTTGGGGCTACCACCACCTAATTTTTCGTTGCCTCTCTATCCCACGATCCAAACACGTTAAGTTGCGTCTCCAGGCGCAACGGCCTCATACATTAACATACGTCATTGGATCTTTTATCTGCGAGGCAGCTGCCCCGATACTGCGCCTGGGGGTTACAAACTAACTACTAGAGTTCGCAAGTCTCCTTCCATAAAAATAGTTATGAGTCACAGTCATGCGAAGCATGACCCTGTCGCGGTCGAATTTGCCATTGGAGGTGATTTTGGCGTGGTTGGTTTGTGGGTTGGAAAATCACCCTGCGAGGAAGATTGAGCCTATACTTGATACACTGATGTATAGTAATAGCAAAGCAAATATTAGCGCGACAAGATTTTTAGGTTCCTTTGTATCGACTGACAAAGGAACAAACAGGATTAGGAGTCAATCCAACTGCCTAATGTTTTAAATGAATATCTGGAGCATCGATCAAAAACGTTTAGTTGAGTCTCCAGGCACAACGGTCAGAATGTCATAAACTACGCCTGGCGGTTACAAACTAACTACTAGAGTTCGCAAGTCTCCTTCCATAAAAATAGTTATGAGTCACAGTCATGC
>CAYYBR010000371.1:0-3267 GCA_964470035.1 uncultured Saprospiraceae bacterium | reverse complement strand
ATACCTAGATGCTCGATCATGTGTTGTGGCGTCATAATACCCCACGATGGAGCTTGACTCTCTTCGAGCTGTAGAATTCTATCAGCCCTCTCACGGAGTTTGATTATTAGATTATTCATTTCTTTCGAAAATAAGTCAATTCAAAGAACATTTGTATGCCAAAAAGCCAATTTGCAATTAATAATTCTTTCCATATTCGTTATTTTAGATATTT
Organism: uncultured Saprospiraceae bacterium; assembly: GCA_964470035.1. Lineage (GTDB taxonomy): Bacteria > Bacteroidota > Bacteroidia > Chitinophagales > Saprospiraceae > JAJRXG01. The sequence continues at coordinate 3,053 of CAYYBR010000371.1, read as the reverse complement.
AATGCTATATTCAAGTTATACGTGTTGTTCAAATTTATACAGATTCTTTCACCAAACATTTATCAATGAGAAATCTTGTCGCTGCCTTATTTACAACTTTCATTTTGTTTTCTTGTAATGAAGAATCATCAATCTCAGAGATTGATATTTTGGATGTAAACAATCCAATAATCGAGCATATTTTGGATTTGGGTTACGCACTTGAAGACATTCAAGATATGAATGAATATTTTGTAGTTGAAGGAGATATAAGTTTCTCAAAAAAAATTGAGACTTATAACCATTTGTTGGATAAAACTGAGAACCAGAAGCACGCAAGGTCCCAAGGATTAATCAATGCATTCAATAGAAGAATCGATATTTACCTCGATATAAATTCATTTCCTGTTTCGTCTAGAAGTCGTGTTCAAATGGCTTTAAATAGGGCAATATCCATCTTTAATGGTCTCGGAACCGACATATACATGAGACAATCAAATAGTTCTATTGACATCACAATTTACAATGACTCAAACATAACTTTATGTGGACTAGGTGAATCACCCGTAAATGGGCGCCCTGGTCGAAATGTGCGCTTGAATGACAGTGCAATGAATAACCCTACCAGAGCAAGCGAAAATAGTTGGACTGGATTAATTTTACATGAGATCGGGCATAACATAGGACTCAGACATACAGATTGGCACGTAGGAGTCGAAGAATTCCCTCCAGCCATTCATATACCTGGGACCCCACTTAATGACCGTCAATCAATAATGAATAAAACAAATGGATTTTGCAATGGCGGAAACCTTTCTAATTTTTCTACTAATGATAGACTTGCTATTAGATTGCTATATGGCGATAATTATTTTTTTGATTGCAGTGGTAAACTCACTGTTTGTGGCGTATGGAGGAGAGGAGGGAATCCCTATAATCGAGAAACTCCAGAAGGGAAAAATGTACACGTAGAATGGGATCATACTGCAATACCTTCAGAAAATGTCAGAATAACCTTAAGGCAAAAAAGAGTAGGTATTCATAGTGAAATTCCTTCAACACCAAATGATGGCCTTTTTAACCAAACGGGATTAGTTCTGCCAATGGTTAGCCAAGACACGCCTGGATTCTATATAGAAGTTCAACCATCTTTTGCCTCTTCAGGCTTGACAATTCTTTCTCGATTTTTTACCGTAACTAATGAAACTGAAGAGCGATAGAGGTAAATCAAGCGTTGTTTTTATCCGAACCATTCACGAATAAAAAATATAACTCAGAGTTATTTTTATAATCGGCTGAGGTATAACCTTATATTATCTTCGAAATGAGGATAATATCTCAAGAATCGTGGTCTGGTATTCTTAGTGCTTTAGTTTGCCAATACACCGGCATTGGCATTGATAATAGAGCACATAGAATTCATCTGTTAATATTTACACAAGGTCTGTTTTTATCAGCTTTATTACGCAACAATGACAATTAGTTTATTGTATTGATATATAATATTTGTATGAAATGAGAGATGCTATGAAAAGTCTTTTCAGGGTTGCCGGATTGATACTGGTTATAGCTGGATATGTTTCATGTAAGAGTTCATCATCGCTGCCAGACGAAGAAGTTTCTATGGAAGACAAAATGGAGTTAATCAGAAATAAAAGCATAGAGATAATGGGGAGTAAAGCTCAGCTCTCGCCTAACCAGGATTCTTCTTTATGGCTCTGCACAAAAGAAGAGATACCTACTACTTTCTATGGAGTGATACATGAAGATGGTCACATCGTCCTGGAAAAGAAAAGTGTATATGGGACAGTGGAGTGGCACGATGAAAATAGTCTCATATTGTCCTTTACACCTGGAAGAATAGAAGGTGCTAATCGAAAACGAACAAAAATCATTCAACTAAATCAAGGCTAGTGAAAGCAATTAAAATACTTGTAGGGATCATAGCCTTTGGCTGCATACTAAGTATCGGTAAGAACTTGGTCAATGATGATAATCATACTTCTAAATCTAAAGACAAGCATTTACAAAAGTGGGATGGGACACAGGATCCTTACTCTTCGTCTGAAAACTACTTCCTATACAAAACATATAAAGCTGAACAAGGGATACACAAGCTAGAGGCGCCAGAATTGCATGCTGAGATGGCTCGCCTGATAAGGACTGCATCAGGCCAGAGTTCTCCAGACTATGGAGATAATTATATCATAGAAGAATATGAAAAGGCCAAAATCGCTTCTCAGAAGCTCAATCTAAAATCTAACAACCTGAACTTCATCGAAAGAGGACCTGCTAATATCGCTGGTAGAACTAGGGCTTTGCTTGTCTTGCCTTCTGATCCAACCAACCAAACATGGCTAGCTGCAAGTGCCAGTGGCGGGATATGGAAAACGAGAGATGGTGGAAACTCTTGGGAGAACATGACAGAAGACTTCCCTAACCTAGGGACCAATACCCTCGGCATGTCAGAATCAGATCCGAACATCATCTACGCGGGTACGGGTGAGCATTTTGTAGCTGACACAGATGGGAGTGGCATCTTCAAGTCAGAAGACGAAGGAGAGACATGGAGACAGATTGTAGCACCAGGAGACTTTGATGCACTCCGGACGATCAGCCGCATTGCTGTAGATCCTGATGATCCAAATACAGTGGTAGTCACTTCTCGTAATAGTGTATGGGAAGACAGTCTTAGGTCTGCCATATATAAGACAACAGATGGAGGGGCATCATGGGATCAGAATTTCTTGAGTACCGAGTTTAGATTTGACGACATAGCAGTCAACCCGCTCAATTATAATACGATGTATGCGGCTGCTCAAAGGAGAGGTGTCTTTAAGTCTACTGATGCCGGAGAAACCTGGGTAGAAATGTCCCGAAATATTAATATCGAAGGACGTCTAGTAACCGACGTCTCTTCAGTAGACACCAACTATGTCTGGGGACTAGAAGAAGGGGGACTCCTGGGGACAGGCACTGATGCATATATGATACGCGACGGAGCAAAGAGATGGGAACTTGCGGCAGAAGCGGAAGCTGCTGAGCGCAAGAAGCAAGCGGAAGAAGCCGAAGCT
>CAYYBR010000370.1:0-3282 GCA_964470035.1 uncultured Saprospiraceae bacterium | reverse complement strand
GCTCTCAGATAGTTCTCCCCTGCTCTATTATAGCGGTGGATATCGAGGGCTATCCGATTAATCCAGTTACTTATACTCTTCGATAAATGCATCTTTCGCAAAATCCTCTCTGATCTCACTTAAGATGCTTTCTGCTTCCTGACTATCACAAACTACTGACACTCCGACTTGAGTAGATCTTGGAAACCTCTTCGTATAAACATCGAAGCCTTGACTCTCTAACCTGAGTTTGATTTGATCGACGTTGGCTGGGTCATTATAAAGACCTACAGATATATGACAGTCACGTCCTACAGAAGATGCTCTATCCCTGCCAGTTAGCGTTTTTTCATCCGCCATGTCTACTTTCTCTTCGACCTTCGTCTCGATCTTATCCGCTAGTTCTGAGGCTGACTTTTTGATATCATCGACCATATCTTGTGGTTTGCCAACAACAACTTCTGCGGATTCGCTGACTACTTCTGTTAGACTTGATGCCGCTCCGACTATGCCCTTACCATCTTCTTTGAGATCGTCGGTCATATCTATCACTTTCTCTTTAGCTTCATCTATGCCCTCAGATGTTTTCTCTTTGTGAGTATGGATGTTTTCTGCATCAGCTACTTCTTCACTTACCCTGATTTCACTATCAGTACGATACCCTACTTGCGACTCGTCCATGAGAGAAGGTATAATAGTATCACTTTCGTAAATGACTGCTTGCTCTATCCTCTGTCCTTGCAGTTCCGCAGTAACTATGTCTTGTATGATTGGCTGCTTATCTCCTCGGAAGGTTATGTACCAAATGAATGTGGCAGCCAGTAAAATCACAAAAAAGGCGATGAGAAAGTCGTTTCGTTCTTTTTTGTCGGTAAGAATGTCTGGTTGGCTCAAGTGTTCAGCTTTATATTTCTATAAGACGAATATCTCTACAAAAAGATACTATCTCCTTGTACAAATCAACCTTTTAGAAAGTCTCAATGACGATATTCTTCCAGTAAGATGATACCGGCTTCGATGGCGACGTCTAGATGATTTTCTGCTGGGGGAATCGGACAGTTATAGCCATCTGTATACGCGCAGTACGGATGATAAGATTGGTTAAAATCCAGTACCATAGTTTCGCCCTGTGGTATCGTAAGATCTATATATCTACCTCCTCCATATGTGAGATGTCCGTTAGTGAGATCTTGATAAGGCAGGAAGAGCCGATTGCGGTAGAGAGGACTGCGTAAGTGCTCTTTATTTTGGAGCACTGTAAGTTGCTGAGGTTTCCCGGCTAACTCAAATCTCAGGATAGCAAACCTTCTATACTCTGGTGTCAGCGACCCCGAAGTCGGTATCTCAAAGAAGGGTTCATCCTTCAGCCGTTCTACCTTTGCCTCCACTCGAAAGTCAAAATCAATAGGATAGAATTGATGCTTATCAAAAGAAACGGCTTCCTCCCTCAGTGGTGAAGTCTCTGAGTTACTGTAAAACTTATTGAGATCTTCCTGAAATGAAATGATCTCTTTTCTCGCTTCTTCATGATCCGATATAGACTGCGTAGTAGAGCATGATATGCAGAGTAAAATCAACAAGAAAGTTATGTATCGCATCAGCTTTATTCGTCAGGCTAAGATAGTCCTTTCCGTTTTGAACCTTCTTGTCAAAACGTCAATCTCTCGCTTTTTTGATCATCATCGACCTCTCATCCTAGGCGACTAATTCTTTGATTAATCCTGCACTGAGCATAGGCCCCTTAAGGTGCTTTTCGCTTCTATGTCTTGGCTAAAAATCTATATCTCAGAAACAAATCTCTACCACTTGATAGCTTTTGCGCAAATTCTATATTTCTAAAGAATCCCAATAAATACAGCACCATAGCCGATTACAAACGGCTACAAACGGAAGTAAACGGTTATTACACGACTAGCACTTGACTCTTGATTCACATTTGTATCGTCGATCTGATCATGTAGTCGATGCGACCGATCAGATAAATCTTTTTTATATCCATGGCGTGAGCAGCGCCATAAAAAGCTTTAACAATGAATACATTAAGAAATCAAGTAACACTAATCGGAAACCTAGGAACAGATGTACAAGTGAAGGAAATCTCAGAGACGAGAAAAGTAGCCAACATCTCGCTTGCAACGAACCTGTATTACAAGAACTCTAAAGGAGAAAAAATCAAAGATACTCAGTGGCACAATCTCGTACTATGGGGTCAACTAGCAGAGATCGCCAAGAAGATATCCACCAAAGGAGACCAAGTTATGATACAAGGTAGACTTACTTACCGCCAGTATGAAGACTCACAAGGTCAAAAGCAGCGTGTAACAGAGATATTAGTCAGTGACTTCATGAAGCTTTCAAAGAAAGAAGCAGCTTGATGATTTCTATCAAAGACAACCATTCTAGTATTTTCTTTCCCGGCGCAAATTCGCGTCGGGATCCTTCTATCCATCCTCGATATAATCGGCACTTGTCAACTTATCACTCGGCACTTGTCATGGCATCCTCCATCTTTAACTCTTGTTGATTCTTCCCAAAGGTAGCAGCTACCTTTCTTAGCATTTCTAGGTTCACTTGTGGATCAGAAGCAGGATGAGATATGTCATAAAAGTGTTGATTAGCGGAGAGTTTGACGATGACAGTCTCAGTAGTTGGATTGATATAGATGTATTGATTGAATACTCCCCTTGCCCATAGCTCACCGTCTTCTCCATCTGGGATCCACCATTGGTATCCGTATCCAACATCTGGATGTAGTGAGTTTTGACTTGCTGGAGTCAGGTGCTCTCCATCCATGGCTTGGGATTCTTGCACCCAAGATGTCGGAACTATCTGCGTTCCCTTCCAGTTACCCTCGTGCAGAAATAGCGTACCTACTTTGCCATAGTCACGGAGTGTAGCATTGAGTCCACCGAGAGCCATCTCCATATTTTCCTCATCTATCAACCAATACGCATCGTGCTCGGCACCTATAGGATCCCAGAGTTTCTCTTTGAAATATGAACTTATCGATCTGTTAGTGGCCTTGACAAGCAGCATGCCAAGCACATGGGTGTTGATACTGACGTAGTGATTATAAGTACCGGGTTTCTTTTCATTTTGAAGGGTTTTGGCAAACTCATCTTGTGACTCTCCCAGGGCAAAAGTTCTGAACCAACGCTGGATGTCAGACTTAGGGTCACCATAGTCTTCATTGAATCTTACACCGGAAGACATTTGTAGAACATCCTTTATGCTTACTCCTTCATATCCTGTCCCTTTAAACTCAGGCATGTATTCATCTACGGTCTTTTCTAAGGACCCGAT
>CAYYBR010000369.1:0-3317 GCA_964470035.1 uncultured Saprospiraceae bacterium | reverse complement strand
GCATACGAGATCTAGTACGGTCTCGTGGGCTGGAGATGTGTATAAGAGACAGAGCTGGTGCTAAATATCCCTGTAAAAGGGGATCTAGATTTCATAGTATCAAGAAATCGAATGGTTAGTTTTAAGGAATGGATGGATAAATGACAACCATCTAGCGAAATATAAAGTCATTCAGGTAAGAGAAACGGCATTTCGACAGATAATTAGTGAGTGCTCGAAGTAAGAATACGATCTTTAATTTATGGTATCACGTATACTATCCCTTGTGCTATTTTTTTATTCTGCCTTGAGTTGCCTTTCTGCTCAGAAGGATAGTGTTTTAGACGGTTATATAGATGAAGCTCTTAGTAATAATCTGGTATTTAGAGGGCTGGATATTTCTCATGAAGCACAAAACATAAAAGTTGAACTAGCTCAGAAAAACTGGAGTCCCCAAGTTAACTTGGGTGCTACCTATCTAATTGCACAAGGTGGAAGACAGATTTCTTTTCCCATCGGAGACTTGTTTAATCCTGCATATCTCACACTTAATCAGCTAACTAATACAGAACAATTCCCCACTGACCTTGAGAACATCGAGACTCAGCTCACTCCTAATTTCTTTCTTGATGCCAATGTGAATATTACAAAGCCTCTTCTTAACAGCTCGATCAAGTATAACATCCTTATACAGAAAGAGCTTCTTGGCATGTCTCAACTAGATAGAGATCAACAAGTTGCTGAGATTACTTTTCAAGTGCAACAGGTGTATTATAATTTCCTAAAAACCGCACAGGGCATCCAGCTGGTTGACCAAAACCTCGAATTGCTCAATGAAGTTAAGTCGTTCAATGAGAAGCTAATTAAATATGATAAAGCCACTCCAGATGCTATCAGTGATGTCAACTTTGAGATTCAGAACCTCATAAGTCAAAGACAAAACTTAGAGCAGCAACAAGAGTTGTCAAGGATTCTCTTGAATACCTTGATGAATAGAGAAATAACAGAAGAAATAGTTGTCGATGAATCTTTGATCACTCGTGTGTCTCTAGAGAGGGAACTGTCAGAGTTGATCGAGATTGCCTTGTCGCAAAGGCAAGAGCTCAAGAAACTAGATTTGGTAACAAGAGTACATGAGATCAATACAGAGAGGGTGAAGAAATCTAACCAGCCAACACTAGGGTTCCAAGGAGGTGTAGGGATACAGTCTGAAGAGTTTTCACTCAATGACGGTGGACCACTTTTTACATTGGCACTTACTCTTGGCTGGAATATATGGGATGGAGGAATCAAGAAAAAGAAACTTGAAGAACTGGAGCTGGAGCTTCAAAGGAATACACTGCAAAAAGATATCGCCTCTCAACAAATAACTTTAGAAGTGGCGCAAATCTATTATGAATATCAAGGGCTGACCTCCCAATATGAAGCAGGGAATGAAGCTGTAAAATCAGCTCGTATAAGCTATAATGCTGTGGATAAAAGATATAGAAATGACAGTGCGCTACTTATCGAACTAATAACTGCACAGAATCGCCTTTTAACGAGTGAGTTGAATCAAGTACTACTCAGTATAGATATGCTTATCGCTAAGGCCAAGATCAAAAGAGTAATCCATGAACTTTAGGATAATAGTGATACTATCTATACTCTGCCTTGTCCTGATGGGATGTAAGAAGAACTTTGATGACCTCATGGCAGAATCACTAGCAAAGAAGAATTATGTGCCAGTCTTCGTGGAAGAAGTAGATAATATCAACGAAGAGATTCCTGTTCATGCCATCGGTCGGGTAGCTTCAGACAGCGAAATTAGATTGTCATTTAAGACCGGGGGATATATCAAAAGTATCAAAGTAGAAGAGGGGACATATGTAAAAAAGGGCCGCTTACTAGCTCAGTTGAGAACCGAAGAGATAGACTCACAAGTCCTAAAAGCCAGACAAGCAGTACAAAAGTCTAAGAGAGATTTAGAAAGAGTCTCTGCCATGTTTAAGGATTCTGTGGCGACGTATGAGGCTGTACAAAACCTCACAACGCAGTTAGAGGTATCGCAAGCAGACTTGCGCATCGCTGAGTATAACCTAGCGTATTCTACGATTATAAGTCCGATAAGTGGAAGAATCTTACGTAAGTTTTCAGAGCCCAATGAACTTGTCTCTCCTGGCCAGCCAATTTTCATGATAGCGTCATCCCGAGGAGGCTCGTATGTTGTCAATGTCGATCTGTCAGATAAGGATATCGGTCTCATAGATCTAAGAACTACCGCTGACATAAGTTTTGATGCCTTTCCAGGTAAGAAGTTTCATGGGAGTGTTATAAAGATCGGCGAATCTGCTGACCCGCGGACGGGTACTTTTAAGATAAAGATAGCTGTCGATCAAAAAGGGAGTAGGCTTCGACATGGTATGATTGGTAAAGTGACGTTGCTTCCAGGATCGTCATCTTCTTTGGTCAAAATACCCTTAGAAAGTGTGGCTGAAGGAACAGGGGATATGGTAACTATATATACACCTACATCTTCAGATACTATCGCTCAAAGTCATCAACTATATGTATCTAGATATGGGGACGATTATGTGCTATTAGAAAAATCCTCTTTTAATGCAGATAGAGTAATTACTTCTGGTAGTGCTTATCTCAAGGAAGGACAGCGCATTAAGATTGTTAATCCCAAAACCAAATAGGTGCTGGGATGAAACTTACTCGCCTTGCCATACGTAATGCCCAGTTCGTACTGATCGTACTGCTGATCTTAGTAGTTATCAGTGTGCGATCCTTCACGACTATGCCAAGGAGCGAAGACCCTCAGGCGGATTTCCCGATTTTTAGAATTCTTGCAGTATATCCTGGCACCAGCCCAGAAGATATGGAAGAGCTCATAGTAGACCCTCTGGAAGAGGTGATAAAAGAGATAGCCGACGTAAATCACTACAACTCACAGATGAGAGAGGGTGTGGCTGGTATAGGTATCAACGCCTCATATGACATAGACCCCGAAGAGAAATTCGATGAGATAGTTAGAGAGATCAACCGTATACGTGGAGACTTGCCTGATGGTATTATCAGATTTGATATAGAACAAATAAAGCCTGGAGACAGAGTCAACTTCATGTTGCTTTCTTTGTCCAGTGATGTCGTCGCCATAAGTGACTTGACTGATCTAGCGGAAGACCTTGAGGATGACTTAGAAACGATAGATGGTATTAGCTCTGTGATAATTGACGCAGGTGTTGAGAAGCAGATCAATGTAGCACTTGACTTTGAGAGGATGTCCTCTTTGTCTATTGGGTTAGGTCAAGTGATTAATATCCTCGGCTCTAATAATGTCAATATACCTGGCG
>CAYYBR010000368.1:0-3356 GCA_964470035.1 uncultured Saprospiraceae bacterium | reverse complement strand
GTATCCCGCCCGGGTGCTGAAATTGGTAGACAGGCATGGTTGAGGGCCATGTGTCCGTAAGGGCGTGCGAGTTCGAGTCTCGCTCCGGGCACTCATCAGACCGACTTTTCAGTCGGTCTTTTTATTTCTCTTTTTTATTGGTAGACTGGTGACGCCATAGGCGTTATGTCCGTAAGGGCGTGCGAGTTCGAGTCCCCATCAGACCGACTTTTCAGACGGTCTTTTTATTTCTTTTTTTTATTGGTAGACTGGTGACGCCAATGGCGTTATGCTTATCAAATAGAATCCAACACCCCTCGTAGATCATCGATCAAATCATCGACATCCTCTACACCTACGCTCAATCTAATTAAAGAGTCTGTCAATCCAACCTTTAGTCTTTCTTCTTTGGGTATAGATGCATGGGTCATGCTAGCTGGATGACCTATCAGAGACTCTACCCCACCAAGAGATTCTGCAAGTGAGAAAAGATGTGTTCCACTCAGGATTTTTTCGGCGGTTTCATAGCTATTATTGACTAGATCAAAGCTGACCATGCCACCAAAGTCACGCATCTGTTTTTTAGCCACAGCATGGTTGGGGTGATCTTCAAATCCAGGATAATATACTTTAGCTACTGCACTATGACCTTTCAAAAACCCTGCTATTCTGGCAGCATTAGAACAAGATCTCTCTACCCGCAGATGGAGAGTTTTGATACCTCTTAATACTAAAAAGCAGTCCATAGGGCCAGGCACTGCACCTGCTGCATTCTGGATAAATCTTAGTTGGTCTGCTATCTCTTTGTTCTTGGTGATCACTGCTCCATGTATGACATCAGAGTGTCCATTGATATACTTTGTGGCGCTGTGTATAACCATGTCCGCACCAAGGTCAAGCGGAGTCTGCAAGTATGGTGATGAAAAGGTATTGTCTACACAGACAGGGACACTATGACTCTGCGCTATCTCACATAGTGCTTGGATGTCTACGATACTCAGCATAGGGTTAGTCGGTGTTTCAACCCAGAGCAACTTGGTCGCAGAAGTGAAGTGCTGGGATACTGAACTGACATCAGTCATATCGATGAACTTCCCGACAAGACCAAAGCCCTCGAAGATTTTTCGAAGTAGTCTATACGATCCTCCGTACAGGTCATTAGTACAGAGAACTTCATCGCCTGGCTTCAAGGTCTTGAGGATGGCATCCATGGCTGCAAGGCCTGAGGCATAGCAAATGGCATAGTTGCCATTCTCTAAAGCTGCCAGGTTTTCTTCTAGTACGGTACGCGTGGGATTTTGGGTGCGTGCATACTCATAACCTTTATGAACACCAGGGCTATCTTGTACATAAGTAGATGTCTGATATATAGGAGTCATAATTGCTCCCGTTGATGGGTCAGGCTTGATGCCTGCGTGGATAACTTTAGTACCGAATTTCATGAATGAGTTTATAGAGACAAAAAAAGGCAATCTAAACGATTAGATTGCCTTTTCATATTGTTTTAGACTATTACTTCTGTAATTAGTTCATAGAATCAACAAGTGCCTTACCTGCTTTGAACTTCACAGCGTTTTTAGCTTTAATCTTGATAGTCTCACCTGTAGCCGGATTTCTTCCGTTTCTAGCCGGTCTGTGATTTATAGAGAAAGTACCAAAGCCAACAAAAGCTGCTTTATCACCACTCTGAAGACATCCTTCGATAGAGCTGAAAACTGTATTTACAGCCGTAGTAGCATCACCTTTTGATACGCCAATCGCTTCAGCTACCGCATCGATTAAATCTCCTTTGTTCATACTAATTTTTTTAGTTATTTAAAAAGTTGTTAAGGATCAAATGTATACTTTAATATTTATAGGGGCAAGAGAATATATACTTATTGGGGGAAACATCAATATTATCAGGTATTACAGCTTTCTTATAGTTATTTATCATAATTTGTATTTTTCTACTAAACTGAACTTTATTATATGTTTTTCGATTTGACACCTACAAACTCCTAATAATCTCTGATTAGCTAGAAAAATTATTTCGACTCAAAATGATGACTCAACCGCTGAGAAATAGTGTTAAAGGAGATAATGGCAATGAAAATCATCACTCCCGGACCAACCGCTAACCACCATGCAGGTATGTAATCTCTGGCATCACTGAGCATCCTTCCCCAGCTGACTTCCGTAAGAGGCAAGCCTATATGAAGAAAAGAAAGAGAAGATTCGATAAGGATAGCCGTACCGATATTAAGCATAGTTAGGATCAACATTGGCTTATATATATTAGGTAAGATATGTTTAGCGTAAATCGACAAATCTGTTAAACCCATAACCTTCGCACTATCGACATAGGACTCTTGCTTAGCCGACAGCACTTCAGCCCTTACAACTCTTGTCAGTCTGGGCCATCTCAAGCATCCGATAATAATCGTGACTGCTAAAACTGAAGGCTTCGATATAATAGCAAAGACTGCTAACAGTAGAAACAATCGCGGCATCGACATGAATACTTCCATCAGTTTAATGACGAGTGTATCCCATGGAATATGCACCTTGCCCATCTTCGTAAACTTCTCTATAACCCAAACAGAGAAAAGAATAATAGCGATCCCCACCATACTTCTGAACAAGAAAGAAGGTAAAGACCATATCAACCTAGGAGATATCTCGTATACATAAGAACCTTCATAACCATAGAAATGAACAAGTAAAAACCCCATGAGCAGAACTATAATACTCAGCCAGGATAATCGATGCTTTTCATCACCTACATATCCCGCTAACCCTCCAAGAAGAAATGCAATAAATAATGATAGAAGACTACTCCATATGCCAACAGTAAGTGCTATAGTAGTGCCATGCACAAGTCTTGATGCCACATCTCTTCCTAACTGATCTGTCCCTAGCTTATGTACTCTCTCCTCACCGGTATCAAGATCCTGTATGACTGTAGAAGGTGGGCTAAATGCCTTCGCCTCTGCAGGAATCTCATGAGGAGCGAATGGGATCCAACAACCTTGTCCAGCTATCTGAAAACGAAAAGTTGCTAGAAGTATCAACAAAAGTATACCAGATGTAGCCAACCAAAACCTCACGTCCCTTCCTAACCCTTTCATGATCCCTTGAGGCTTTTGATGGTTCTAGGATACATCTTTGCCAATACGAGGTCACCTACGAGATAGCCTACAATAGTTATGATAGACATCAGTACAACCACCGTATACACTACTGGCCAATCTTGATTTTGCATGGAGTATAGCATGAGCCTTCCGACTCCTGGAATATTGAAAATGACTTCTATAATCAATGAGCCGGTAAATATGGAAGGAATAGCACCGGTAAGTATCGTGATATATGAAACTAAAGAATTAGGCAAAGCATGG
>CAYYBR010000367.1:0-3365 GCA_964470035.1 uncultured Saprospiraceae bacterium | reverse complement strand
CATATAGACTTATTACTATATACCTTTTCCACTTTCGTAAATGAGCCTTTAACCATGAAATCAATGATTTGGCAATAAAAGAAGTAACCTCGATATAGCCCTTTCATATGAAAGAAAATACTTGATCACAGTAGCTCGATGTCTGAAACAAGCGAGCCCTCACGTGTCTTTTAAGTTAGGCTTCAGGTTTTTTACAGATAATATTGGACTCTTTATCCGCTTATCTTACATTTGCGCCCTACAAAGGACAGATCGTAAGATCTATCTAGGAGGAGTGGCAGAGCGGTTGAATGCACCGGTCTTGAAAACCGGCATACGGAGACGTATCGGGGGTTCGAATCCCTCCTCCTCCGCCAAGAAAAGAGTGACCTTAGGTCGCTCTTTTTCTTTTTCTACTATACAGAGCCTGTTCTACTGAGACCTTTCTAAAGAAATAGGTAATTGCCAACGGCTTCTGCGACTCTCTCACCATCTAGTGCAGCGCTCAATATCCCTCCAGCATACCCTGCTCCTTCACCTGCTGGAAATAAAGATTGAATCCCTTCATGCATCAATGTTTCCCGATGTCTAGGGATCCTCACTGGAGCACTCGTCCTACTCTCTAGGCCTACAAAGAGCGCTTCTTTAGTGATGTATCCCTTCATCCGCTTATCAAATATGGCAAGTGCCCTTTTTATCCTTCTCACTATCTCTTCAGGTAAAAGTTGATGAAGAGGACCTGCATATATCCCAGGTATATATGAACAATCAGGAAGAGTACTACTTACTTGATCTTTTAAAAAATCAGTAACGCGCTGAGCAGGTGCAGCCTGACTACCATCACCATATTCATACACCTTTTGTTCTAGACTCTTCTGGTACTTTATACCTCCAAGGATATCATGCGGGAAGGGGTTTTCATCGATGGTTACTACCATTGCCGCATTTGCGAAAGCGCTATCACGCCTTGAAAGTGACATACCGTTAACTACCAACTCGCCGGGAGAAGTCGCTGCAGGCACAATCAATCCACCAGGACACATACAAAACGAAAAAACTCCATGATCATCCACTTGGCAGGCTAAACTGTAGCTGGCTGCTGGCAAATAATCACCGCGAGGTTGGTTATACTGTATCTTATCGATAAGCGGCTGAGGATGCTCCAATCTCATCCCCATCGCAAATGGCTTGAACTCAATAGCCACATCTCTCGTAAGGCAGAGTTCATATATATCTCTTGCTGAGTGACCTGTACACAATACAACTGCATCTGCCAACCAAACTGAATCGTCGTGGCACTGTACGCCAGTCATCTTTTTGTTATCGATGATAAAGTCTATGACTTTCTTATCAAAATGTACTTCTCCACCTGCGGATATAATCGTTTCTCTAAGAGCGCTTACGATCTGCGGAAGTTTGTTAGATCCTATGTGCGGGTGAGCATCGATCAGGATATCAGGTTTGGCTCCATGATCTACAAGTATCCGCAGGATCTTCTTGATATTCCCTCTCTTAACTGACCTCGTGTATAACTTACCGTCACTATAAGTACCAGCGCCGCCTTCACCAAAACAATAGTTACTATCAGGATTTACAGTATGCTCTTGCTGAATGGCTCGAAGATCTCGACGACGAGACCTTACATCCTTCCCTCTATCCAATACTACTGGCTGAAGACCCAGCTCTATACATCGTAGGGCAGCAAAGTATCCACAAGGCCCAGCACCCACTATCAGCACTTTCTTGGCTTTATGGACAGGTTGATATACTAAAGTTTCGACAGCCAGTTGCTGGATCTCGTCCATGTAGACTCTTACCCTTAGCTGATATTTGGGTGACCGACCTCTAGCATCTATCGATCTCTTTATAACCTCCACATCTTTGATGTCCGATAATGGTATCGATAGCTTATGGGCCGCTGCGATCTTCCAAGCTTCTTTATTATTGGATTTCTCAGGACTGAGTCGAATGTCTATATCCTGATATCTCATATGTTCCTGAGTGCCAACATAAGGGCGTGACTCCTTTCGAGTATGGGTCTTATCTGATCTAGAGGAATCATAGTTGCTCCATCAGAAAGTGCTTGTGAAGGGTTAGGATGGGTCTCTAAGAAGACTCCTCTGGCTCCTGATACAAGACCAACCCTGATAAGGAGCTCAGCATCCATCGAGGAACCTGCTGTTATCCCAGCTGTTTGATTTGGCTTTTGATTAGCATGCGTTGCATCGATGATGGTCGTAGCTGTACGGCTCATCTCTGAGATGCTTTTAGGATCTACTACAAGGTCATGATATCCATGCATATATCCCCTTTCGGTTAAAAAGATATCATCAGAAGATCCGAGACTATCACTTCTGCCGGATTTCACCTTTTCGATAGCATATGTCATCGTACTTGGAGTCGCAAACTGACCTTTCTTTATATTGACCGGAAGATCAGCTGCTCCTGCCGAAACGAGCAAATCTGTTTGTCGGCACAAGAATGCTGGTATTTGTATAAGGTCAACTACTTCTTTGACTTTTCCGATGTCTGTAGTTTCATGTACATCAGTTGTTATAGCAACATCGAAGTTCTCTTTTACTCTTCTAAGTATGTCTAGAGCTTCGTCTTCTCCAACACTATAAAATGACCCTAGGCTCGTCCGATTAGCCTTCTTCAGAGAAGCTTTAAATACCAAAGGGATATTGGTAGAAGCACTTACCTCTTTAAGTTGTTCGGCTACTACAGCACAGATGTCATAAGATTCGACAACACAAGGTCCCCCTATCAGAAAAAAAGCCTCATAATCTTCAGTACCAATACTGCTTAGAGTAGGATGGATCATACAGTAAATGTATGCGAATTTCTAACCTCTTATGCCCTCCTGAGAAAGCCACCTTCTATATACGCGAGCATTGCTCTCGTGCTGTGCATTTGTCTTGGCAAAGTTGTGACCCGCATTATAGCCCGGCTTAGCACAGAAAAATAGGTAGTCATGGTGCTCCGCATTGAGTACCGCATCCAGACTCGATATACTCGGCATGCAGATGGGGCCAGGCGGAAGTCCACTGTACTTATAAGTATTATAAGGCGAGTCTACTTCGAGATGCTTGTTAAGTACTCGTCTTATAGTAAAGTCCCCAACTGCATATACAACTGTCGGATCCGCTTGCAGAGGAATATCTCTTTTGAGCCGATTCAGATAAACTCCGGCTATCGTCGGTCGCTCTGGTTTGTACTGGCTTTCACTTTCTACTATAGATGCTAGCGTCGAAACTTCTAATTTAGAAAGACCGAGCTTTGACAACATCGATTCTCTTTTCTCCCAGTAGGCCTCATACTCACTGCTAAGCCGATTTACGATAGTCTCAGCACTTGCATTCCAATACATCTGGTAAGTATTAGGA
>CAYYBR010000366.1:0-3374 GCA_964470035.1 uncultured Saprospiraceae bacterium | reverse complement strand
ATGAAACGCTACATATGTTTAGTAATATACTTTGCTTTTTCGACGTGCCTTTCAGCTCAAAAAGTGAAGTATAAAAAAGGAAAGATCTCAGTCGATAAGAAAGACGCATTTATTTTTGACAAAGAAAAACAAGGAGGACTCTTCGGCACAAAAGTACTTACGTTGTCCTCAGTACAAAATAATCAAGATGTCCTAGTGGTAACTGATACAGCACTCTTTCTAAAGCCTTTGCCATTCGAAGCTTCTGCACGTCTCCATGGTTGGGTGCATAAAGTGGAAGCGCCAGAGTTAGGTAAGAAGACCATGATTCCGTTGATGGAGGCTCTTAATTTTCGTAAAAAGATTACAAAAGAGTTAGAGTCGATAGGGTTTTTCAAAACTAATGTAATGACTGAAGAACTCTTTGGTGAGTTTGTATCCAAGAACAATGAAGAGAAAATAGGGAAGATGCTAAGTTATTTGGATAGTCTCAATGAAATAAGACTAGATAACTACAATCGAACTGCAGAGTTATTTGGTGAACTTCCGAAAAGATCGACTGGTGATGTATCTGTTAAAGATGGAGTTATAAAAGAGAAGCTGGCAGATATAGGAAAGTTCAAAAGAGAAAAGAAAGGCAGTTATGCCACTGTGTATCAGATTATCAACATCAATAAAGATGTAATCGGGAAGTTCGTGCATATCCCAAGTGAGAGTAGAGCCAATGTTCAGTTACTTGTGAATGAAATTGATGAAGAAAAAAAGTTGCATTGGTTAAACTTCAAAGTAAAAGGAACTTTTAGTAAGACACAGAGTATGACACTTGATGAAAAAATGGCAATAGCTGCGAATTACCTAGTTACTAATGGTTATATGTAATTAATCAAGTAGCTGACGGAATAGTAAGTCATGCTATTCCTATATCGCGGAATGTGATCCAAGCCTAAGGTTTTTAGGTGCAACTGAAAATTGGATTGGATAACGTAATACAGGCCTAGCCAAGACCAAGTTGAATAGAATATTATAATATCACAGCTTATCGCTAGGATAACTCTTGAGGCTAAGTTGAGATGATCTGTCCACAAAGTTAGATCATATAAGATGCTGACTTTTCATGCCTTGGTGTGGACATGTAGAGGACTGATTTTAAGCCTTGAGATCGCTATCTTACGAGAAAATAAAGTACGTGCTGACCACAAGTGCCGTGATCACCATCCCAACAACAAATGCGTACTTCCAAGGAGTAATCTCGATAGCATTAGTCGTTTCTTCTACCTCAGCTTCTTGCTTAGGTCGGAGCCACCCAAAGATCATCATGACACCTATATTAAACACAAAGAGGATGCCCATCACATGAAGATAGTGCGGGTAGGCATTTGCCCTGACGATGCTGAGTTCGGCGAGGTCGGTGATACCTTGAGACTGTGCGAGAGCGACTGCGCTCTCCCTAAAGTGGGGTTCCAAAAAGATGAGGCTGATCAAGTAGAGGATGACACCACCTATCATGACCACCTTCGCACCTAGCGCCGGAACCTTTTTGGTAAAGGTGCCAGTCAGTACGACGGCAAGGATAGGTACGCTCATACTTCCTAATGATTGCTGTATATAGCTGAAAAGACCGTCTGGAGCATTGGCGATGAATGGAGCAATGGTCATAGATACAAGGGCGAGTCCGATACCAAACCTCTTTCCTGCCTTGACGGTCTCCATATCACTTGCATCGGACTTGAAGAAGAATTTGTACAGGTCGACACCAAATAGCGTAACACTACTATTCAGCAAACTATTGAAGGAGCTGAGTACTGCACCAAAGAGCACGGCAGCAAAGAAACCAGTGAAGGCACTAGGTAGTACTTTGGCCACTAAGGCAGGATATGCTTGATCTGCATTGACGAGCTGACCATCAAAAACATGGAAAGCTATGATGCCTGGTAAAACAACAACTACAGGGATCACAAACTTGATGAAGGCCGCTAAAAGCATACCTTTCTGTCCTTCCTTGAGACTTTTGGCTCCAAAGACCCTCTGCAAGATGGACTGGTTAGTGCCCCAATAATAGATTTGGGCGATCATCATCCCTGTGAATATGGTACCAAAGGGAATCGAAGAATCCACAGCTCCTTTCATCTTAAATTTCTCCGGATTACTATCCCACAATGTTTGGAGACCAGTAGTGACGCTGCCGTCACCAATGAGCTGGAGACCATAGATCGGAACAAGTAGACCACCGACTAAGAGACCAACCGCGTTGATCACATCCGATACAGCTACAGCTTTTAATCCTCCAAAAACAGCGTAGATCATACCGATCAAACCGATGGTCCATACACAGATCCATAGCACTCCTGTTTCGCTGATCTGAAGTATCTCTGGAAGGTCGAACATCGTACTAAATGCCAGCGAACCCGAGTAGAGTATCGTAGGTAGCAGTACTAGGCCATATGCAAAGAGAAAGAGCATCGAAAGTAAGGCCTTTGTCTGCTGGTCAAAGCGATGTTGAATGAACTGGGGTATGGTCGTGATCCCCTTGCTCATGTACTTCGGCAGAAGGACTAATGCCGTAAAGATCATGGCAATCGCTGCCAAAGTCTCCCAAGCCATGACCATCAATCCTTCGCTAAAAGCTTGACCATTAAGTCCAACAATCTGCTCAGCAGAGAGATTAGTCAGTAGGAGTGATCCAGCTATCGTAATAGCCCCCAGTGATCGACCTCCGAGGTAATATCCATCTGCCGAATTTTCATCCGTTTTTCGAGTAGCATACCATGCCACTGCTGCTACAAAAAGTGTGAATCCAAGAAATGAAGCGATAGTAAGAAATGTCATACGAACGATCTAGGGGAATGATTATGCTTCGGCTAAAATAGAGAAAGCTATGTGTTTTGTCTTTGTAATGCTGTGCATATCTAGTCCTGATAGCAAAAAACGATGTCCGATACAATCGTAAAGTCGATAAAAGACGAGCTAGTAGGTAAAGCTAAAGGCTATCATTATTTTATCTTTTTATAATAGAATCAACACACTCAGACAGACGCCGCTAAATTAAGCGTCCACGCTTAACTTGGATATAGCTCAATCTAAAAAAATGCTTCTGATATTAGTTTTGTGCGTGGATGCTTAAAACAGCGCATGCGCTTAGCTGATCGGGGGGCACGCTTAAGTTGAATATAAGAATGTGTATGGCCGAGATATTAGTTTTAACCGAGGATTCCTATAGCAGCGGTAGTTCTTTATCGAGCGGAAGAGGTAAGATGTAAGATATTGATTTTAAGCGTGGACGCTTAAAATAGCGGATACTTGACAGCTTTAAGAACAAGAAAATATGAATCTATGCTATAAGCCCGCAAGCCGTTGTTTGCGGCACTCTTACGAAAGTGCTCTAGCACTTTCGGTAT
>CAYYBR010000365.1:0-3379 GCA_964470035.1 uncultured Saprospiraceae bacterium | reverse complement strand
ATATAATTTTTTTAGTGATATATCAAAATAATATAATTTCAGCAAGTCTAGGCGGATCAATGAAGTATTATCACCATCGAAAAAGCCTTGTTCTATGCTCTTGATCTGTGAAGCCACCCAACCTGTCACGAAAGATTTTATACCAAGACTTTTGAGCCGTTCATAGAAATCGATAAGTCTTGTATTAGATATACGTCCATCAAAATATAGATGTGCGAGATTAGTAACTGCTTGCTTCTGCCCTGAGATGAAGTCGACAGACTTTTTGATCCCTTTGTGCACGATGGGGTTGTCTATATGAATTATTACATGACCATTCTCCTTGAGCGTAGTGCCCATTAAAATATCTTCATATCCATATTTCTCTAGGGTTTCGTCGAAAGGATAATTAATTAAAGTATCTCTTTTGATACAGAGATTTGCGGTCATAAAATATCGCTCGGGATGTTTGTTGCGATGGTTCTCACTCCGTGCCTCTCTCTTGGATCCATACTTCCAGTGTAGTTGTTTGTTCTTTGGCTTTGGTGGTTTTTTTGAGTAGACTATTCCGCCGGCGATGGCGTCTAGTTCCGCTGAGATGCTTTCGACGTAAGATTTAATGAACTTTTTACTTTTGGGTTTTACATCAGCGTCTAATAAAAGCACCCACTCGTATCGCGCTAACATAGCTAGCCTATTTCTGATCTTGGCCCGGCCGAGGTTTTCAGAAAGCTCTACATAATTCACTCCTAGACGTTCGTTGACTACTCTATTTGCTTGTCTATATTCCTCTTTGGATTTATCATCCAGGCAGATAATCTCAAAAGATATTTTGGCTTTTGCGCACTGGGTGATAAGGTCATCAACAAGCCTGACTATCTTGTTATTATAGATTGGGATAAGTATAGAGAGCACTGTATCTAGATTCTTTTAAGATCTTTTACGGTCAGCTCGCTTTCCACATCACCTGTATGTTTGGTTTGTGCAGGTTCGAAAAGCATTATCCAGCATTCTTTATCTGCAAAGGGGCGATGCTCGACTCCTCTAGGTACAACGATTATCTCACCTTCAGATATAGTCTGTATGCCATCTCTAAACTCTATGGATAGTGAGCCCTTGATGACAAAGAAGAGTTCATCTTCATCAGCATGATCGTGCCAGATAAACTCTCCTTTTATTTTTGCGATTTTTACATCCTGACCATTAAGTGAGGAGATGATATGAGGAGTCCAGTACTGATCGATCTGCTCATACTTTGTGTTAAGTTTTATTACCTCTTCCATGACGCGTTTAATTTCTGGTCAAGTATATAGTAATTAGTCGATCTCCCTTTCGGAAATATTGATTGTGTAAGTAATTTATCACCGGGCTTGGTACTTATGATGTTTGGAGCGACTTTTGCGCACTCAAGGTAGATAATAGACCTACAACTGTGATCAGCTATTTGCAACATACAGAAGGCAAGATAGTCGAGGCTCCGCCCGAGACATCAAAATGGGTGCATGTGACTGCACCTCTAGATAATTCCGAGCTAGAGAAGCTTGCGGACGCAGAGGCTATTCCTTTAGATTTCTTGATTGATTCTCTTGATATCGATGAAAGATCTAGATATGAAAGAGAAGATGATGTTAAGCTCATAGTTATCAATGCACCAGTTGTTAATACTGATGAGAACGAAAGTGACGCTCTTTATATAACAGCCCCGATTGGGATCATTCTTAGAGGGGATCGCATCGTGACGATCACGTCTTCTTCCTATGGAGTAGAAGACCTCTTTATGAAGAAAAAGATCAGAACAGCTGACCTTTCTGATCAAAAGCATTTCGTTTTACTGATTTTCGAAAAGATAGTGTCCCAGTATCTGGATGTACTTAAGAAACTCAATCTAAAGCGTAACCTGATAGAGCGGGAGTTATATAACTCTAGTCGCAATAAAGAACTTCAGCAACTGCTAAGAATAGAAAAGTCTCTGGTCTACATGCTCAACTCTCTTAGTGATAACGATCTACTCAAACAGAAGATGAAGAGGACAGACTTTCTCAAAATCCGAGAAAGCGAAGACTATCAAGATTTATTTGAAGACATCATCATTGATAATAGTCAGGCCTTGGAAATGGCTAATGTGCACACAAATCTGCTCAACGGGACTATGGAAGCCTATGCATCTATCATATCTAATAACCTCAATGTTGTTATTCACAGGCTGACCACTATTACCATCGCTTTGATGGTACCCACCATTGTCTTTAGTTTTTATGGTATGAATCTTAATTTACCATGGAAAGATGCTAATTGGACCCCTTATGTTATGATTCTTATTTCTATTGCCATAGCATTTGGTATGATCGCTCTAGTACGACGATCTGGGAAACTTTGATTCTCATATTACCCTTCCCTATAATACGTTAGTGACTTGTTATCAACCAATTGGAGCGGTTATCCACATTGAAGAGAAATGGTAAAATACATATATCGTTGATTTTTAATGTGTTATGAATTTTACTAACATCGTGTTGATAACTCTTGCCTCCGACGCCCTACGTATTAGTCTTTTTTTGCATTTATTTGTCAAACGATTTTGATACCGTCAGAGAGTCACCTTTATCGATCCAACTACCATCAATCTCGTATCTAATAGACCATATTAATTTAACCTGAGAGGCAATAGGCATATGCTAGTTGCATGGCCATCTGTCTCTTCTGAAAAACATAAGATATTATGTCGCCAAACGTCGAGCCTTTATTAAAAGAAAATCCAAATCGCTTTGTTCTTTTTCCTATAGAACATGATGATATATGGGCTTTCTATAAGAAATCAGAGGCAAGTTTTTGGACGGCAGAAGAAATAGATCTACATCAAGATCTCAGTGATTGGGATAACAAGTTGAACGATAATGAACGCCACTTTATCAAGCACATCTTGGCTTTTTTCGCTGCCAGTGATGGCATCGTAAACGAAAATCTCGCTGAGAACATGGTGAGTGAAGTACAGTATACTGAGGCAAAATTCTTTTATGGTTTTCAGATCATGATGGAGAATATTCACTCAGAGACATATTCTCTATTGATCGATACATACATAAAAGACAATAAAGAGAAAAGTTATCTGCTTAACGCTATAGAAACCTTAGACTGCGTCAAGAAGAAGGCGGATTGGGCGTTCAAGTGGATAGAGAATGGATCCTTTGCTGAAAGATTAATCGCCTTTGCTGCTGTAGAAGGAATCTTCTTTAGCGGGTCATTCTGTTCGATCTTTTGGTTGAAAAAAAGAGGGCTCATGCCAGGCCTATCGTTTTCTAATGAACTGATCTCAAGAGATGAAGGGATGCATTGTGATTTTGCATGTCTTCTATATAATCAACATATACAATACAAACTACCTAAGTCTACTATCCAAGAT
>CAYYBR010000364.1:0-3380 GCA_964470035.1 uncultured Saprospiraceae bacterium | reverse complement strand
TATTGATATCGATTCAGCAATATCATCATAAGGATGCTATCTAATGCGATTCATCATTCTGCCCAATTTTCATTGATCTTTCTATGATGTTTAACTTTTGAATAGGAAGGAATTGTTTGTATCTAATTGATTATCAATTAATTAATGGAATTTTATATAAAACTAAAGGGGGATTGTAGCAAAATTTATATAGCCACATCTAACTAGACACATCTTACATTGCTGATATCAATCATTAAAAATGAAGAATTCAACCTCTACTGGCTTCCCCTACATCTCGAGGCCTCACGTTACCCAAAGGGAAAGAGAAATCCTGCTTCTGCTCTGTGATGGCTTTTCGTCTAAGGAAATAGGATCTAAACTATTTATCTCACCACACACCGTAGAGACTCATAAGCGCAATCTTATAACTAAGTGCGCAGCGAGGAACATCGTGCATCTAGCAGTAATAGCAGAAAGATATAATCTCAATAACTCAATCAAAACAGATCAAGGAATACAAGAATAGTCGAGGAAAACTTTCTTTTAATGAATTAGACCAAATCACAGTGTCTTCTCATGAGTAGTATTATTTAATAGAACAAATAAATACTGAGACATTGTAAAAAGGGCCCGAGAAGTACTCGGGTCTTTTTATTTTTTCTGATACCACTCCTTTAAGACCTCAAGAGCTTTAGTCCTCTGAGGAGTAAAATATACTTGTCTAGGCATACTTCTACCTCTTCTCCTTGCTCTCTCGCTTCTTCTCTCAAATCTAGCTTCGAAGTACTCATCAAAATTGTCAAATTTATATGTTGAGTGAAACCACTTCCATATATAGATACCGTCAAACCAGGATTTATCCCAGAGAGACTCAAAAAGTGCCTCATAACAGGCTACTTGTGTTTCTTCAGAGAGAATAACACTATCATCCATATCCTGTGGCCATGTCCATGGATCTCTAGCTGCATCTGATGTATTCTTATATCCGATCTCCGTAAAGACAATTTTCTTGTCATACTTCTTGGCTATCCTTTCTAAATCCTTGATATGCTTAGACCATGATTTTTTTAACTCTCTCTTTTTG
The DNA here is from genome assembly GCA_964470035.1 of uncultured Saprospiraceae bacterium. GTDB lineage: Bacteria > Bacteroidota > Bacteroidia > Chitinophagales > Saprospiraceae > JAJRXG01. The sequence goes on along the minus strand of CAYYBR010000364.1, from coordinate 2,314 downwards.
GGATACTCCTTACTAGAAAGCGGAAAGTAGGCTTGCAAGCCTATAAAATCTAGATCGTCCCAAAACTCCACTTGCTCATACTCCCTATACCAATTACCTGCATAAGTAATTTGTCCTGAGTAGACACTTCTGATATCTCGTATGATCTCTCTCCAGCGATCAGTATGCTTAATAGTTTTATGTAGCTCTGTACCAATACATAGAGCCTCGATATCGTGCTCTTCTGCGAGTTTTGCATACCGCAATATCCAATCGCCGTAACTCTTAAACCAAGTATCCCAATCTTCCGCAGATTTCATTTTTATATCTGCACGAAACTTTCCATCTTCTCCTCGACGTAGCCAGATATGAGGCTTCAGAATAGTCTTTATCCCTTGCTTCTTGGCAAGGTGAACTGTATGAGCAATTCCTTTGTCCGTTGATCCCCAGGATGACCGATTATTATTGTGAATCACGTTAGGGGATTCAAAACTCTCCATGTAGCCGAAAGGCGTCTGTGATATCCAATTCACACCTATCTCCTGAACATGATTTAAATTATGTAGAGCAACAGAATCTCCTGCCACCCAGCAAACACCTCTTATACTCGGCGGCGAGTCATCGAAAATGACCTTATCCTCTACAACTACAGCGTCAGTGGTATATCCGATGAAAGATATCCCAGCCATGGCAAACAAAATCGCGAATAATATAGATTTCACCAGGGTTGTAATTTTCACAGTGCTAACAGAGCACCTAACTTAAATATTTTATGAACATTAACCTTTTACATTTTGGTACACTTCTACCACCATACCTGAAGGGCTCAACAAAGACATACATAAGATAGAACCAAGAACAGGATCGACAAGCTTTCTTGGAGTACGATATACTTTATTCTGAGATGCATGTGCTCTAGCAAGAATCTCACCTAAATCACTCGTCTCATATGAGGACATAACCCACCCTGTACTTGGAAATCTCGACACAACCTCTTCTTCATAACCTTCTTCTTCCAGTCTTTCAAGGCGTATAGCTGAGTAGGCCGATGTTGAGCTATTGATAATTATATCATCATTGACCAACTGTGCTTCTTTACCTAGTACTTTGGTATAAAAATCTACCTCTTCTATATATTGATCAGAAGCAATGTGCAATAGTTCTTCTACGCCTTCAAAACTAGATATGGCTGTATGAGTTTCAGTGGTCTCTGATTTTCCAATAGGCTTTATAAACAATTGCTCTGCATGCTCTTGCTCACATTCTAATGACTTTACACCGATATGTTCACTTCCTCGGTCTATATCAATGCCATGAGAAACAAGTCTCATTTTAATTTTCTCCTTAGGTAGAAGAGCTTCGTAAATATCCAGACTATCAATATTGGGCAAACCCCAATATAGCTTCAAGGCTTCTAACTCTTCGTTAGCTACTGTTGGTACTGGAGTACATACAACACCTCCAGATCGAAGCTGAGTTATAGTACTCTCAATATCTGAGCAGCACCAAGTTATGACACTTAATGGCCCCGTTAAATCTTTAAGTTTGTCTTGCTTTGACATGTGTTACATCTAATAGTTCATTATGTCAATGCAATTTCGCTTTGCCTTGCCTTCATCATCTCCACAACTTCCGGATAGGTATATATACCAGATACTCTACCCTCTTGCAATTCATAAATTCTGTGACACTTTTCTAAAGTAGAAATTCGGTGAGCAACGATGATCACAGTCTTTCCTATTTGCGTTAAGTGGTTGATGCTTTCAACAACTGCTTTTTCAGTTTCTCCATCCAATGCACTCGTAACCTCATCAAAAATCAAAATTTCCGAATCTTTATACAATGCCCGTGCAATACCAATGCGCTGTTTTTGACCACCAGATAGATTCACACCATTCTCTCCTAGCAAAAGGTCTGTTCCTTTCGGATGAGTTGATATAAAATCTTCTAACTGAGCATCTTTTATGCTATTAGCAAGCTTTTGATCATCGATATCTTCATCTCCAAAGGCTATATTACTCTTAATCGTGTCATTAAAGATAAATATCTCCTGCTGTACATAGCCTATTATCTTTTGAAATGATGGACTCAGCTCTTCGTCGATGTGATTGCCATCAATAAATATTTTACCAGAATCCTCCTTAAGGAGCCGTAGTATAATCTTTAATAAAGTAGACTTCCCTGAGCCAGAGGACCCAATAAAACCGACTGTTTCTCCTTTTTTTATGTCAAATGACACATCACTTAAAACTTCTCTTTCTCCTTCAGGATATTGATAAGACAAGTTTTTGAATTCGATTCCATTCTTAAATTGAGCACTAGGCACTCTCTCAAA
>CAYYBR010000363.1:0-3409 GCA_964470035.1 uncultured Saprospiraceae bacterium | reverse complement strand
TCGTAAGTACAGCAGTCTACCTGAGTGAGATTCCCTGTCCATGTTCCGATTATTGCTTCTTCGAAAGAATCATCAGATCCACAAGATGTGATAAGAAGGAGGCAAAAAACGATAAATGAAATTTTGTTGATCATGATTATATTTATTTGAGGCAAAGATCTGAGGCCTAACATTTCCTAGTATCCCCCGTACGAGGGAATTTCGTATGCTTTAATAGCAAAAAGGTCTACTGATACTACGTAAGATCAAGATCGAAGGAGGTAGGGAAGGAGTGATGAAGTTGCAAAGTCTGATTTAGACTAATACGTGGAAGACTTAAAATTTAAAAGAAAGAGATACTCCAAGCTCAGGTATCAAAAAGAAGGAAGGGATAAGAACTTCAATAAAAGGTTCGATGAATAAATTCTTTCCTATTTGTAATGCTGCCCCAGTCTCAATGGTCCCAATTAATTGTATATCATTTCTGCCCTGTACACCAAATGTCTCATTGAGGAGTCCTAGCCCATATTCTGAATATATGATTCCATACGACCATCGTGCATTCAAGGTTGCTATATGAAAGTCGACACCCTGAACATCCGGGGCATACGCCAGATTTAACTGTAAAGAGAACGATTCATTTAGGTGATATCCCGCGTCAATCGATAATTGTCCAAACGAATCGTTTGTTTCATTGAAAAGTATTGGCCTGCCGAATGCGCCAGAGACATCAAGGTTCCATTTATCGTAATCGGGCGAGATGTATTGGCTAGCACATGAGATGTGCAAGCAGAGCGACACACACACTATATGGAAGAGCTTAGCTATTTTTATCGGATGATCTACCCTATGTAATATCCACAAACCGTAAGAGCTTATTGTCAATAAAGGTATTTACGAAAGTGATATATAATCAGAAGGGTCACTATTAAATTCGATCCTAAATCACTGCTGGCAAAATTCCAAAATAGTCGTACATTTGCACTCGCTTTTGAGAAGCCTAGTAAGATAATATATGCCAACAATTAATCAGCTGGTCCGAAAAGGACGCAAAAAAATCGTAACAACGAGCAAGTCTCGTGCCTTGGATTCGTGCCCTCAGAAAAGAGGAGTATGTACGAGAGTATATACTACAACACCAAAGAAACCTAATTCAGCACTGCGGAAGGTAGCTAAGGTTCGTATGTCCAATGGGATAGAAGTAATCGCATATATACCTGGTGAAGGACACAACCTTCAAGAGCACAGTATTGTATTGATCAGAGGAGGTAGGGTAAAAGATCTTCCTGGTGTGAGATATACAATCGTAAGAGGAGCTCTTGATACAGCAGGTGTGGCAGATAGACTGCAGAGTAGATCAAAGTACGGCGCAAAAAGACCTAAGTAGTCCTTAATCGGATAGGATAAATAGTTATGAGAAAAAGAAAGCCAAAACAGCGAGTAATTCAGCCGGATCCAAGATTCGCAGATCCAGTGGTTACTCAGTTCGTAAATAATATGATGTGGGCAGGTAAGAAGAGTATCGCATTTGATATCTTTTATACCGCTATGGATCTCGTGCAAGAGAAGACAGGAGAAGACCCACATGAGACTTGGTCAAAAGCATTAGCAAATGTATATCCTGATGTAGAAGTTAGATCAAAGAGGATCGGTGGTGCTACATTTCAGATCCCCGTGCAGATCAGACCAAGCCGCAGAACTTCTGTAGGTATGAAGTGGCTGATCAAGTATGCTAGACTCCGTAGTGGGAAGGGCATGGCCGAAAAACTCGCTTCAGAGATCATGGCCGCAAGTAAAGGAGAAGGCGCTGCAGTCAAAAAGAGAGAAGATACACATAGGATGGCAGAAGCCAATAAGGCATTTGCTCACTTCCGCGTCTAAATATTATACCCTAAGATTATTACCCAATGGCAAAGGATTTAAAGTTCACCAGAAATATTGGTATTGCTGCACACATTGATGCAGGTAAGACAACCACTACAGAGAGAGTATTGTACTATACTGGACTGAGCCACAAGATCGGCGAAGTGCATGATGGAGCAGCTACGATGGATTGGATGGAGCAGGAGCAGGAAAGAGGTATCACGATTACTTCTGCTGCTACTAAGACTTCATGGAGGTGGAAAGATCAGGAGTACAGCATGAATATCATCGATACTCCAGGTCACGTTGATTTTACAGTAGAGGTGAATAGATCTCTTCGTGTACTAGATGGTCTTGTCTTTTTATTCTGTGCTGTAAGTGGTGTAGAGCCTCAGTCAGAAACAAACTGGAGACTTGCAGATAACTATAAAGTTCCGCGGATCGGTTTCGTCAATAAGATGGACAGATCTGGTGCAGACTTTCTGAATGTCGTCAATGACGTACAAGAAAAGCTCGGTTCAAAGGCTATTCCTCTACAGATACCGATAGGAGCAGAAGAGCGCTTTAAGGGAGTCGTTGATCTCATCACCAACGAAGCTATCGTATGGAATGAGGACGACATGGGGATGACGTATGAAGTCATCGACATGCCAGAAGACCTTAAAGATATCGTCAATGAGTGGAGAGAGAAGTTGCTTGAGACAGTAGCTGAGTATGACGAAGGTCTTCTAGAGAAGTACTTCGAAGATCCAAACTCTATCTCCGTAGAAGAAATCAGAGCAGCGGTGAGATCTGCTGTGATGGACCTTGCATTCGTGCCTATGATGTGCGGTTCTGCATTTAAGAATAAAGGCGTGCAAGCGGTACTAGATGCTGCCTGTGCATATTTGCCTTCACCACTAGATATCGGTGAGACCAAAGGTACCAACCCAGATAACGATGCTGAGCTATCGTTGAAGCCTTCTGTAGATGAGCCATTTACAGCTTTGGCATTTAAGATTGCGACAGATCCTTTTGTTGGTCGTCTTGCCTTTTTTAGAGTGTATTCAGGCGCTTTGGATGCGGGCTCATATATAAGAAACAATAGAACTGGTAAGAAGGAGCGTATATCACGTCTCTTCCAGATGCACTCTAATAAGCAAAACCCGATTCCACGGGTGGAAGCTGGAGATATCGCTGCGGGCGTTGGTTTTAAGGATCTTCGTACTGGTGATACTTTGAGTGCGGAAGGTTACTCGATACAGTTTGAGTCTATGGTTTTCCCTGATCCGGTGATCGGTATCGCGGTAGAGCCAAAATCTCAAAAAGATATAGATAAACTAGGACTTGCTCTGGCTAAGCTATCAGAGGAAGATCCAACCTTCCGTGTGAAGTTTAATGAGGATACTAACCAAACCGTGATTAGCGGTATGGGTGAGTTACACCTTGAGATTATCATCGACAGACTCAAGAGAGAGTTTAAGGTGGATTGTAATCAAGGCCAACCTCAAGTAAGCTATAAAGAGGCACTGACAGCGACAGTAGATCATACAGAGAGACTGAAGAAGCAATCTGGTGGATCAGGTCT
>CAYYBR010000362.1:0-3448 GCA_964470035.1 uncultured Saprospiraceae bacterium | reverse complement strand
TTAGATATGAATTCTTCAGGTTGCTCTATAAATGGAAAATGTCCCGCATCATTTATACCGACTATTGTAGCTTCTGGTATGGCTGCTGTCAGTGAGTTCAAAGCAAGTGGTACTCCGGGGTCTTTGATTCCCGATATGAGTAGGACGGGCATTTGTAAAGATGCTAGCTCTTGGGTGTAGTTATATTCTGAAAAATCTGCAAACAGTAATCCTAGTTGTTGCGACTTAGCTGCATAGTCCGCAGGCAGATCCAGCGTCAGATTCTTAAGTTGATTAGGATCAGCAAAGAGATATCCAAATCCGATATGCATCAATTCTTCAAATGCCTTTGGATCACTATTTTTGAAAGCTTCAGTACGCATGATCTGATTGCGAGCTTTGATATCATCCGCACTCATCAAGTTACCCAGACGGATATCATTCTTCTGATTGATATCGACGTCAGGAGATATACTATTAACAAGGATGAGCTTATCAACCTGTTCGCTATAGTTAAGCGCATACTTCATACCCAATAATCCTCCCCATGAATGAGCCATGATATGTACTTTCTCATGACCATAGGCCTTACGGATATCGTCTATATCCTTCAGAAAACCAGCCAAGGTCATCTTACTACCATCGTTGTCCAGTTCGCTGCGACCAGAATTCCGTTGATCATAAAAGATCAGTTGATACTCCTCCGCAAGACCATCTAGGTGTTCTTCGAGATATGCCGCACTCAGACCGGGCCCACCATGGATGACTATGATGGGTTCACCTGACCCTTTAGTGGAGGTGTGTAGGTCTGTTGTTGAGGCAATTTCACTCTGAGTAGGTGTACTTGACGGAGTCGAAGTTTCTTGTTCTTTGCAAGAGAACAACATACTGATACAAAATACTAGTCCAACTATGAATCGAGAATTCATGCGGTGAAGATAAGGAAGGAGACTTAGTCCCTGAAAGTTGACACGGGGTTTTACACCCCGTGCTTTAGTCCTTTTGTACCTAAGCTTACAAGAGACTCAAAATCCAGATAGTGGATTTTCTGCGCTCAACCAGACCAACGGGTATAAAACCCATCATCTAAGTAGGACTGTCATCCTGAAAGTTGGTACTCGGTTATCTTGTATCTTTGATAGTATCATATGATACTATCATGAGCTCGCAGCCTCCATATAGCGTAACTGGACCTATACTACATCTGGTACAATCTATATCTCAGAAGATAGGACAACTAGAAGCACTCCAGCTCACAAAGCCTCCAGTACAACTCAGACGAACTAATCGCATCAAATCCATACAGGCATCACTGTCAATAGAAGGAAATACACTTTCAACAGAGGGTGTAACGGCTCTTCTTGAAAATCGAAGAGTACTTGGACCAAAGAAAGATATCATCGAAGTACAGAATGCCATAAATGCTTATGAACTGCTTCATTCGCTAGCACCGCATCAGAAGAGTGATCTGATGAGAGCGCATAAAACATTGATGACAGGACTTCTTGATCAGCCAGGACAGTATCGTACTACCCAAGTCGGCATAGCAAAAGGAAGCCAAGTAGCACATCTAGCACCTCGGCCTCATTTAGTATCTGCACTGATGAATGACCTTCTTCAATATACCAAGAGGAAAGATGAACTCACACTTATTAAAAGTTGTGTATTTCATTATGAACTAGAATTTATCCATCCCTTCCTGGATGGTAATGGACGGATTGGTAGGCTTTGGCAGACGTTGATACTTATGCAAGAGTATCCCATCATGGCGTATGTGCCAGTAGAGCAAATCATACTAAGAGACCAGAAAGACTATTATGCCGCTTTATCTGCTTCAGATAAAGAAGGACAGAGTACTATCTTCATTGAGTTTATGCTAGGATGCATATCGACAAGTCTTGATGATCTACTCTCCATCACAAACATTCCATCCACCTACCAGACGAGAATAGAATTAGCCAAAGAACACTTTGGCAATCAGAAGTTTAGTAGAAAGCAATATATGCTCATACACAAGCACATCTCCCCAGCCACAGCAAGTCGTGATCTCGCTAAAGCTGTAAAGGATAAGATACTTGATATCAGCGGCGAAAAAAGAATGGCTGTCTATCAGTATAAGACATCATGAGAAGGCGATAGGATCGCGCTTTAGCTAATGGAGGGCACGTTTTTATGAAGACTTCCCCATAAGAAGTCTTAATGTCATCTACGCTCTTGTAGAACTCTGTTCTACAAGTCTTATACACCATACAACACACATGCTCGCCTTATACATCTAATTTAATCGGAAACTTAGTTTCCTTCTTTCTGCTATTCTAAATAGACATTGGAAAAGACACTTTTCCAATAGAGACTAGTGATCAACTTGAGCGAGGGTAATGAGAATTCCCCACAGACACCTCTTACCTAATAGTGATATCTACAACCAACTATCAATAATTCTTCTTCTGTATAACTGTAAACTAATCGATGTTCTTTATCAATTCGTCTTGACCAAAAACCTTGTAATTCGAACTTTAAAGCTTCAGGATTACCGATTCTTCCAAATGGATCTCGAAGGGTTTCTTTAATGAGCGTATTGATTCTTTTTAGCTTCTTCTTATCTGTTTTCTGCCAATACAAGTAATTGTTCCAAGCTGTACTAGACCAAGCTAATATCATTCTTCGATTAATTCCTGATTCTTCTTATCTCCTTTCTTCACTTCCTTAATCGACTCTAACAATACTTCACGATTCTTACCCGACAATAGGTAGTTCGTCTCAACTAATGAGTTATATTCTTCCAATGAGATCAATACCAAGTCCTTTTGATCTTTCCGCTTTATTATGACTTCTTCTACATCGTCAAAGACGGAGTTCAACCAATACTTAAGATTTAATCTAAGCTCTGTATAATTTACCACCTTCATACTTCTAAGTTATTAATTAGGTACGTAAATAACAACTTATTGTTATTCCTATTGGCTCAGTTCCGGGTTATGATAGAACTCTGTTCTACAATTCATATCCAACAAGTTTAGTTGCGGCTCCTGGCGCAACCGCAACCACACCCCTTAAGACTCTTCTTTTCATCTTAATACTTGCTTTATCTATACACTTTTCCACACTTAGAGCGGGGCTTCCCAGATAGTTACGCTCTTGTAGAACTCCGTTCTCCAAGTCTTATACACCATAAAACACATGCAGAGGTATATACATCAAATCTTATCGGAAACTAAGTTTCCTTCTTCCTGCAAAACTAAATAGACATTAGAATAAACACTTTTCCAATAGCGACTAGTGGTCTATTAGAGCGAGGAATTATGCTCGATGAGAGTGGTGCGGACTCACTGATATAAATAATAACAAATTTAACCGATGACGCTTAAATTAGCGGACGGAGAACATGAGGCATAGACTATGTTTATATTCCTTTTATTCTGGGATAATCATTTCTCCAGAATTCTTAAATTTGAACACATAATATAAC
>CAYYBR010000361.1:0-3454 GCA_964470035.1 uncultured Saprospiraceae bacterium | reverse complement strand
AGATGGAGGTATTGATCATGCTTGGCAAGTTTATACTGTCATTATCCTTACTTATCGTCCTGCATGAGTGTGGGCATTTCTTTCCCGCCAGGTGGTTTCAGACGCGAGTAGAAAAATTCTATCTCTTCTTTGATCCTTGGTTTTCACTCTTTAAAGTAAAACGTGGCGACACAGAATATGGCATAGGCTGGTTGCCATTCGGAGGGTATGTAAAGATCTCCGGTATGATCGATGAGAGCTTCGACAAAGAGCAGATGGAGGGTCCGGCACAACCTTGGGAGTTCAGATCGAAGAAAGCATGGCAGAGGCTCATCATCATGCTTGGCGGCGTAACTATAAACTTCGTCTTAGGCATACTTGTGTTTGGGATGATCTACTTCACTTGGGGAGAGCAGTTTCTACCTAATGAAAACGCCACCCATGGCATCGTTGCTTTAGAGCTAGGTGAAGAAATCGGACTCCAAAGCGGAGATAAGATCATCAGTGTAGGAGGTCAGAAGTTAGAAAAGTTTGAAACGTCGGAAGTCGCTCGACGGATCATCACAGATGATATAGATAAGATCACCGTAGAGCGTGATGGAAGACGCGTGGAGGTACCCGTACCTGAAGAATTTGGGAAGGTGATCACGGACTATAAAAATAAGGATAAGGTTCTCTTTGGGATCCGTGTGCCGACTCTGGTAGCAGATATCAGAGTAGGATATAAAGATGCCAAGGACAATCTCAAAATAGGAGATCGGATTATATCCATCGATGGCCAGCCAACCCCCTACTTTGATCAGTACAGTGCAGCTGCTCAGTCAAAACCCAATCAAAAAGTACAACTCGGCTTGCTCCGATCAGATGATACCACTTACGTAAATGTTCAGCTCGATAGTCTCGGAAGAGTTGGATTTACAGCCGACATGACTTTTTCTAATTTCTTTGAAATAGAAAATCAAGAATATGGTCTCATAGATGGAATGGCCAAAGGTTGGTCGCGATCTATGTCTTTTTACAATGATCAGTTTAAGGCCTTTGGTAAGATGTTTAGTGGAGAGCTTAAAGCAACAGACTCACTAGGAGGCCCCATCATGATAGCTACTATGTTTAAGGGTCCAGATCCTTCGCGATGGAACTGGCGTCACTTTTGGTCACTCACAGCGATGCTCAGTTTGATACTAGCATTTATGAATTTACTGCCTATACCTGGCCTCGATGGAGGACATGTGATGTTCTTGCTTTACGAGGTTATAACAGGTAGAAAACCGAATGAAAAGATCGTAGAGTATGCTACCCTTGCTGGTTTTATCCTACTGATCCTCCTGATGGTGTTTATCATGGGCAATGATATCATGAGATTCTTCAGAAACTAGTCCACTTCGGGATGATCAACTACTTTGAGTTCTTTGAGATCGATGTAGCCTTCGAGATAGATCTTACTGCGTTACGCAAAAAATTCATCGCCCAGAGTAAAGCCTTCCATCCCGACTTTCATGCTCTTGATACGGAAGCAGAGCAAGAGAAAGTGCTCGAGAAGTCAACTCACAATAATCAAGGCTGGAAGGTTCTTTCTGATGAAAATAAAAGGATATCGCACATCCTAGAGTTGCACGATGCTCTTCCTAAGGAAGGGGAAGCCAAGGTGCCCCAAGAGTTTCTTATGGAGATGATGGACCTCAATGAAGCCTTGATGGAATTAGAATTTGGAGAAGACCCATCACTGCTTCAAAAAGTAACCGATAGCCTAAATGAAATCAGATCAAATATCTCTAAAGAGGCGCAAACTGCCATGTCTTCATGGGACACGAGTCAAGAATCTGCGGCGTTGATTATTGTCAGAGATTACTACCTGAAGATGCAGTATCTCAGGAGGATCGAAGAGAAGTTGTAGTGGATCGTAGCGCCGGAGACGCAACTTAACATTTGACTTCCCTCTCTCGTTGCATTGCGTCTCCTAAGAGTTGTATTGCGTCTCCTGGCGCAATACTCTAAATATCCAAGACAAAATGCTACGCTCAAAGACACGACTTAACATGTCCCTTCTCCCCCGCGTTGCATTGCGTCTCCCGGCGCAATACTCTAAAGATCCAAAACACAATATTACGCCCAAAGACGCAACTTAACTATGGTTACTTATCAAAAAAAAGGGATGTGACCGAAGTCTACATCCCTTTTGATTCATTTGTAAGCGCATGCTTTCGTTCGTGACGAGGCAAAACCTATTACATCATCTCTTTTCCTGCCTTGAGCGTGATCGACAATCCTATCTCATCATTGATAAACTTGTCACCAAGATTGTCAAAGACTGATTGTGAACCATAGTTAACGCCCCAGTCGGTACGATTGATGGTGAAAGATGGCGTTGTAACCTCTATGCGATCTTTACCTATCCCAACTAGTGCCTGAAATCCTACCTGTTTAGTTACATCTCTCATCGTAAGATTGCCGTAGATAGAGTGAGTAGCTTCAGGATTCCCGTTGACCTTAACAACCTTCGTTATTTCAAATTTGCCCGTAGGGTACTTTGCCACGTTGAAAAAGTGATCTTCTTTGCCTTCTGACGTTCCCTTCAGGTGTGCCTCCAGATTACCTTTCATATCACCTTCTAAGTCTGTTACAGCGATACTAGTCATATCTAGCACAAAGGAACCACCAGTGATCGTCATACCATCAAGAGTGATCTCTCCGGATGACAACTTTATCATTCCTGTATGCGTACCTGTTGGTTTTGCCCCTTCCCAGTTCACCATACTAGCGCCTAAATCAACAGGCAGCGTAAGACCAGTGCTCTTTTTCACTTCAGCTGCAGCTGAAACTGAGGCCTTCTCACCTTCAGCCTTTTTACATGATGTTGTAAATGCTATCATAGTCATAGATAGCATGAGTAATAATGTGTTTCTCATCTTAATCTTGATATACTTTAATTAATGAATGGTTGCCAAGGTGATTTTATGGACTTATGCAGTATGAAACCTTAAAAACAGATGTTTGTTGTGTTGCGAACACCCTAATATAGGGCCACATATGGCAAATTATACTCATGAATAATATAACCAGTATCCTCTAGCAACATCTTATGAATTCAGAAAAACATGAGCATATATAGTTAAGAAGTTATAACTTTCTGTCATGGCAATCACTGTAGGCCTAATCATCGACCACCAATCGACTTCAGATGTGATGTCTTCTGTTCTGACGGATGCACCACTGTCGATAAGTACCTCTCACGCTCATACCTATGAAGAGGCAGGTCAGCTTATAGCTCTTAATCAATGCGATATATATCTCATCGATATGACCATCGGAAGAGACAAAAGCCTAGATCTTATCAATTTTATCGCCTCCAAAAGCAAACCTTGCATCGCCCTAAGTGATAAAGAAGATATCACTCTCATCAAAAAAGCACTGAAGGTGGGTAGTAGAGGATATCTATCCAAATCCTCAGCTACCAACCACTTAGTAACAGCTATAT
>CAYYBR010000360.1:0-3482 GCA_964470035.1 uncultured Saprospiraceae bacterium | reverse complement strand
AAAGCTGAAGGTGGTACAGAGGATGAAGTACAAAGAAAAATCCAAGTGGTTACAGATTCACTGCAAATGATACGTGGGGATGCATCTTTCTCAACATCATACAGTGGTTCAGACAATACATATGCTTGGTGGAATTCTATAATAGACTTAAGATTAGAAAACTGTCTAATAGAATTAGAGATCCCTATATATCTAGCACAAGGCAGTTTAGATGTTATGGCTCCACCGATTTCAGCTCAGCGATTGCATGAGAGCTTTATGAAAGAAGGCAAAACTAATTTGTTGTATAAGGAGTATAAAGGCTACGATCATGGTTTTAAGGACGAGGAAGGTAATTCATATCTAGTGCAAGTTATTATGGAAGGGATAGAGTGGCTATTGAGATAGCCGTATGTGAGATCCTTGTCTACTTCATCCTAAAGAAGGTGGGTATGTTCGCTGGTGATATATTGGTGTATATTGGCAGAGCACAAGGGCGGTTGCGGTATCTAGTTGCCAAAGTGAGAAGGACTGATCTAACGAATAAGCTCTAATTAAGAACGCCTAGCATATATGACGAGTGATATCCAAAATAGAGATGACATACAAAGCTTAATAGACCAGTTCTATCAGATAGTTTTGAAAGACGAAGTGATCGGACATATTTTTACGGATACGATAGAGTTTATCTGGGATCGACATATCCCTGTCATGTATGACTTCTGGGAATCGGTTCTATTTCACAAGGCAGTGTATAAGGGCAATCCCATGTTGAAGCACATCGACCTGAATAAGAAGATCGCATTAACTGATGCTCACTTCGATCGATGGTTAGAGTTATGGAGAAAGACCGTAGAAGATAATTTTGCAGGGGAGAGGGCCACTGCCGCCATCGAGAAATCAATAGTGATGAGGCACCTCATGCAATCTAAGATTAAGAAGAGCAGCGATCCAAAGTTCATCCAGTAGATCCACGATATAGCAGAATCATAAGGCAGAACAGTACAGCCTTGGATCAATTTTTGAACAATTCATCAAGGAATTTGAGTAATGTCAGTCACCTTGCAACTAGGGGATACCATAGGGTAACCGGCTGATATAACGCGTAATTTAGATAGATGAACATCATACAGACTTTCGTTCTTGGCACCTTTCTAGTCCTGATATGTGGCGTGCAAGCTTATGCCCAACAGGATGTACCATTGTGTTATGAGCTGATCTGGCATGATGAGTTCAATGGAGATACGGTAGACGAAAGCAAATGGTCTTATCAAAATGGAACTTGGAATGGCTCCAACGTCCAGAACTGCTATGTACCTGAGAATACATCTGTATCAGATGGTACCCTTAAGATCATAGCTAAGTATGAGCCTGGTTTTCAGTGCTTTAATCAAACGAGAGACTTTACCTCAGGATTTATACAGAATAGAAATGTGGTGGACTGGACGTATGGATATTTCGAGGCGCGACTGAAAGTTCCAGCTTCTAACTCTACCTGGCCAGCCTTCTGGATGTCTCCACAGGATGAAATCTATGGGCAGTGGCCAAGAAGTGGAGAGATAGATATCTTGGAAATCAGAGGTCATGATATGACTACCACTACTGCCAATGCGCACTGGGGCAATGCAGGTAATGACAGAGTGCAGCAGAAAGGTCCTTTATACATCGGCGATGCAAGCGACTGGCATGTATATGGTGTAGAGTGGAGTCTTGGAGAACTGAAGTTTTATGTCGATGGAGTGCACTATCATACTATCGATAACTTTAGAGAACCTAATGCGGCTACCCATCCAGCACCGTTCGATCAAGGTTTTTATATGCGTCTCAATGTGGCAGTCGGAGGAACCTTCCTCGATGAGCCATGGGATGATGCTATGAATGGTATAGATCAGCTGCCCGCTACCATGGAAGTAGATTATGTAAGAGTATATCAGTTGGATGATCAGTGTACATCGCAAGACAACTGTTCTTTGATAAGTAATGGTGGATTTGAATCCAACTTATCAGACTGGACTCTTTGGACATTCAATGGTTCTGATGGCAATCTCTCGGTCAATCGAGATGGTTTTATGGAAGTAGATATTACCAATACTGGCAGTGCTGATTGGCAACTGGCATTAAGGCAGAGTGATCTTGAACTCATCAATGGAAAGTCATATGAGGTAAGCTATGTGGCCTATGCTGATGCCGATAGAACGTCTAATGTGATAGTGAGTAAGTCTAATGGAGATCAATATCATTTTGAGAACCAACCACTGACCTCGCTTCCCACAGTCTATAGTTGGACCTTCACTATGGATAGTGCGACTGACTTGGAAGCTGTGATCAACTTTGGAGTAGGTTCGGATGCGACTACAGCGTATTATGAAAATGTGAGCGTTAAAGAGATAGGTTGTGAACCCTGCCAATACAACATGAGCTTACTTGATCATGATATCCCTTCTGGCCAATATCGAGCCGAGAATGAGATTACATCTGATGGTAGGGTAAATGATCAGATGCAAGTCGATCTACGTGCTAGTAGAGTTGTGCTCTTACCTCAGTTCTCCACTGAGTTGGGTGCTATCTTTGAAGCAGATGCTGATCCTTGCCAGAACTAGATCATTATATCCAGTTAGCTACTAACTCCTTTATTTCTTCTGCTATAGCGTTTGCTTCGCTATCATCACGTCCTTCCGTATACACTCTCACAATAGGTTCAGTATTGGACTTGCGCAGATGAGCCCAGCCACCGCGGATATAGATCTTGACACCATCTTGTGTATCAGTATCGTGATCACTGTAGTGCATGGTTACTCTCTCGAGCAGGTTGTCAACATCTAATTCAGGTGTGAGTTGGATTTTATCCTTAGTCATCACATATGTTGGACAACTCGATCTATATGCACTGAGTGTAGTATTATCTTTGGCTATAGCTGAAAGCATCAAGGCGATACCTACGAGTGCATCTCTTCCTGCGTGAAGGGTAGGATAGATGATACCACCATTGCCTTCACCTCCTATGATGGCATTGACCTCTCTCATTTTGGTGACGACATTGACTTCTCCTACAGCCGCAGCAAAATATTCTTGACCAGCGGCCTTTGTGATATCCATCAATGCCTTTGTAGAGGATAGATTGGAGACTGTGGGGCCAGGTGTAACACTCAGGAGATATTTAGCGACCATGACAAGGGTGTATTCTTCACCGCAATAGACTCCATGTTCATCGACGAATGCCAGGCGATCTACATCTGGATCTACAGCGACACCAATGTTTGCGTTGTGTTCTTTGACGGCAGCTGTGAGCTCAGTGAGATTATGGGCGAGCGGCTCGGGGTTGTGAGCGAAGACACCGCATATGTCCTCATTGATCATGATACACTTGCATCCAAGGGCTTCGAGTAATGGGGGTATAGATAGAGATCCAGTTGAGTTGATACAGTCGACTACCACGGTATAGGACTTTTCTTTTATGGCTGGTACATCTACTGTGGCCAGGTCACATATTTTTTGCACATGTC
>CAYYBR010000359.1:0-3495 GCA_964470035.1 uncultured Saprospiraceae bacterium | reverse complement strand
GCAAAGAGGAGATATAGTTAGGTCCATTCTATATATAGCTATAATAGCTCTGTATAAAGGAATTAGAATAAAGAAAATTATATATGTGACACTCCTTTTGGGGGTGGCTCTATTCGCATTGAGCCCTATTTTTGATATACTACGTTTAAAGGGCTTTTATAATAAGGAAGTATCAATAGAAAATCTTAGAGGTGTTTTTTCGAATGAAAGAGCGCTTAGACATGCAAGAGTTGGAGAAAAGGGCATATTCTCATTAGAAAATGTGATAACTCAACTTGCAAGAAAAAATGTATTGCCAAAGTCAACTGCGGCATTGAAACAATATGCAGATAGAGAAGGCCATGTTTATTTTAGAACATACGCAACTATTCCATACGATCTGATTCCGAGATTTATTTTTCCGAATAAACCTGTTACTTTATCAATAGACGAAACAAAAGGATCAATGGCGGCGGCTATATCAGGACGTGAAATTGGTCTGACAAAAGCTCGGACATGGGAAAGTGGGGGCGGTAATTTTTATTGGCAGTTTTCTTGGCTTGGAGTAATTTTAGGGGGTTGTATAATGGGTGCTTTATGGTGTATAACAATAAAATATGCTTTTTATGGGAAGTCTTTTTTCTTCCTTGTTATTGTCTTAGGATTTTTTAATTGGGGTCAATTTATGATTTTGTCATTAGACAATTATTTCGTTGATATAATTCGAGGCTTTAAAGGAATGCTCTTGTTCTGGGCTATCTACATTATATTTTTATTACCAAATAGAAGTATGACAAGAACTAATATTAGTTAGTGCGATCAATTTTAAAGAAGACATTTCGGACATTTAAGAGTAGCACGGTCTTTTCGAGTATTAGCAAGGTCACTGCTGTAAGACTAATAGGAACTCCATTAGCTTTGTTGATGAATATTTTGTTAGCAAGAATCATAGGTAGAGAAGAATTTGGGATTTATTCATATGTGATGTCATGGCTTCTCATTTTGAGTGTTGTAACTAGATTTGGATTTTCGCCGTTACTTGTTAGAAATGTTGCTCGATTTATTCAGGGAAATAATGTTCATCAAATGTCTTCTCTGTTAACAAGTGCGTTTAGAGTAACAGGAATCCTTTGTCTGTTCTTTGGACTCTTAGTGACAGGTCTATCTATAGTTAATGCAAATGTATTTGGTATATATACCCCAGCAATGAGAGTTGCTGTAATTGGAGTCCTTCCATTTGTGAGTTTTGCCTATTTGTTTCAAAGTGTTTTAGTGGGAATGAGGAAGGTGGCCTTGTCAGATATCCCAATTTTGGTTGTAAGAAATGTCTCTATGATAGCTGTTGTTTTATGCGCATCAATTATTTTTGGAGCTGAATTAGCTGCGATTGATGTCTTGCAAATAGTGGTAGTTGTGTATTTGTTAGTTTTTATAATCAGCTTGTATTGGATTAAAATCAATATGGCGGGAAAAATATTAGTTAAGTCTAACATAATAATTGATAAAAAATGGGCTTCAGTATCGAGGCCATTTTTCTATATTTCTAGCTCACAATGGATTAATCAAAGAGCAGATATAATAATTCTTGGTTTTTTCACCTCTCCAGGCCAAATAGCAATTTATGCTGCGGTATCACGCTTAATACCACTGATTGGGTTTTTCCCAAGTATAATCAATAATGTAATTAAACCATATATAAGTTCCTATTTCATTAAAAAGAGAATTGAAGGTGTTCGGAGAATAGTTTTTTTCGCAGCGATAATAACGTTTATCTCATCAACGGGATTTTCGGTGGGTTTAGCTGTTTTCGGAAAATGGATTCTTACACTTTTTGGAGATTCCTTTAAAGATGGATACCCAATCATGTTAATACTTATTTTTTCAAAATTGATTTCAATTCTAACGGGTCCAGTGGGAGTTCTCTTGAATATGACAAATCAGGCTACTTTGTCTTCAAAAATTGAGATGTATTCTAGTGCAACATTCATTTTGCTGTGTTATATGCTTGTTCCTACTTATGGTGTTTATGGAGCGGCTATAGCTACTGCTATGGCCTGGATAGGAAGAAATGTAATCATGACATATTTTGTATTCACAAGACTGAATGTGAATCCTACTATTGTAAATTTTAGCGGGTTGCGGTATTTGAAGAATAGGCTAAAAGTCAATATATGAATTTTAGATTACCTGATTTTTTCATTTTAGGAGCCCCCAAAGCTGGAACCACTTCGTTGTTCAACTACGTTGCGCAACATCCTAATGTGTTTTCTAGTAAATTTAAAGAAACGAGATTCTTCTTGGATGATAGGATTTATAAGCGTGGTGAAGAAGATATGTTGTCAAGGTTCTATAAGGGTGCAAATTCATATGAGCTTATTTGCGATGGAACTCCAGCTTACTTAGCTAATAGCAATATTGTAGCACCACGTATTCAGGAGCTATATAGAAACCATGCTGAGCCTAAATTTATAGTTGTTCTTCGTAATCCAGTAGATAGGGCTTGGTCGAATTTTCTTCATCGTAAAAGAAATCTCGTCGAGAAAATGACCTTTGAAAATGCAATCGCAGATGAACTAAATCGAAGAAAATCAGAACCTACTGCTATTTTCAAGAGGTATGTAGAAGGTGGCATGTATGGCGAACAATTAGAAAGATGGTTCTCTTATTTTCCACGAGAGAATTTTAAAATATTGTTTTATGAAGATATGACCAGAAGTATGAGCGATGCATTGAGCGAAATATTTGAATTCTTGGGTTTAAATAGAAACGTAGATATAAATACTGATAAGAAGTATAATACAGCTTCTCAACCGAGAAGTAGTTTGATTTATAAAATCTTATTGAATCTTCCCCCTGTGGTAGGTAAGCTTTATCGTAGTTTGATGCCAAGGCATCTTCAAAAAGAAGTTAGAACTAGATTAAGACATTCACTGATGAAATCTCAAGACCGATCAAAAATCCCAGTGATGTCTTTGAACACGAGGGAGAGTTTATTGAATATTTATTCTAGTGATATGGAAAAACTAAGCTCTTTATTGGGGCAGAAAATTCCTAGTTGGAGTTGACGCTAACGAACAACGTGATGTATGGTTGATTTTATAATAGCGGGAGCTGGCAAATCGGGAACTCGTACGTTGCTCCATTATTTGAATGAGCATCAAGATATTTGTATGGCCAATTATGCAGAGCCCAAGTACTTTACGAATGTAAAAAAGGGTCTTCTTCATTCTAGTAGTGGGAATTATACCAAAGGTCCAGAATGGTATAATGGTCTTTTCGAGGTGCCAGATAAAATTAAGGGCGATTGTTCTGTGCTGTACTTCACTAGTCCTGATGCTCCAGAACTTATTCATAAACACGCACCTAAAGTGAAGTTGGTTTTTCTTCTTCGTAATCCAATAGACAGATTTTATTCTCATTATTGGCAAGAAATAAAGACTGGCAATATTCCGAATCAATCACTTGAAAGCATGCTAGAGAGAAATGATGAGAAATTGGTCAGGTACTATGCTAATA
>CAYYBR010000358.1:0-3524 GCA_964470035.1 uncultured Saprospiraceae bacterium | reverse complement strand
GGATAATTACCAAATAGAGTTTTGCGGATTTTATCTATAGATAAGCACTTTCAATTCTTGTGGAGTTATTCTTGAATTGTGCAATGATAGTCATTGCTAGTCGAGATGATAGAACTTGATCTTTTTAGAAAGAATGTTTATCAATTAACTAATTTTATTTAATAAAAAATGAAAGATAATTTTAAATTAGGAGGTTCACTTTCTGTTGAAGAATTAGAGAACAGATACGAAATGTCAGCTTTTGCAAGTGCAGATCTTCTGGAAGAAGATTGCAAGAAGAATTGCAATACGGGTGATGGATCTGATAATGAAACTGGCCGGGCTAACGATAATAGTGGAGGATAAATAGCTAAAGGTCTCCAGAATGGGCTTTGAAACTGTTAAAGCAAAAGGAAAGAACCGACCGATATAACTATAAATTGTTTCTTAAAGTTATATCACTATGAGGTGGTTAAAATTATGTTGATAGATAGGCCTATAGAATTAAGAATTACTGATGTTGGTTAAGGGTGATATGTGTGGCCCAAATTGTTGGGTACATCAAATATTCTTTAATCTGAAGATGAGCTGCTAGTAGATAGATATTGCTAGCAGCTCTTTAACCATAGATGAGTAATTAGAGTTTTTGGAAACGTTTAGATCTTTAGCCAGAAGCGGATTGTCTAAATTTCGTTGGAGGAATATTATGCTCTTAATCTATTTTATCTAATAAGTGAAATTCAATTACTATCAAAGTTAAGAATGTATTGGAAATTAATGCTGGTATCTCTATAGAAGAGTTAGAAACGAGACAAGAATTATCTGTGATAGGCGCTACAGAATTCTTAGAAGCAGATGGAAAGAAAAAAGATGATGACAATAGTGACGACTGTCAAGGGCCTAAGTGCTGCTAGTATGAAGTCCCGTCAAATCTTAGAGGATTGCTAGAGAATGAAATAAGGTGCTGCTAGCAATATTGGCTGGCAGCATTTTAATGGTTGATGAGAATTAGGACAACAGTACGTTTGCTTAACGATATATTGGTAGAGTAGGATATGAATATTAATGAGATGAGTATTGTTGTTTTCTCAAGCGTCCAGAGGGCGGCCAGGATGAAAGAGAAGCGATCAGCGTATATTCTAAAAATTTGATTTTTAGAGTCTGAGTTTCTATCTGTTTGTCTGCCTAGAAAGTTACATATAAAATTGTAAACGAAAATGATAAGTAACAGAGCGTCTGGCAGGTTAAATGATATATCACCTGGGAATTATTTATAGAGCTTTGTGAGCTGCTTATGTAACCTAGATCTAGTTATTTATTGACGGCATCACTTGAAATCTAATTTACTATCTGAATAGTTAAGTACATATTAACTAAGTTAGAAATGCAGGTTAGTTACCTACTAACCGGTTTGATCATTAAACTAGAAAGAATTATTATGAACATTAAAAGCGAATTTAAAATAGGTTCTAGCATTTCAATTGAAGAGCTAGAAGCGCGAATCGAGTTATCTACAGTAATTGGGTCAGAACTGCTGGAAGATGGTTGCAAAAGAAACTGCAACACAGGGGATAATTCAACTAACTGCACTGCTAGGTGTGGTGGAGAATGTTAAGAAAGTGAGATTTACATATCTCGCCAACAATGATTTGAAGAATGTTGAAAATGAGTATGCAACATTGTTTCAGTTTCAAATAGAATTGCTTGATTTATCATTAAGATAAATTGAATGGGTAGAATTGAAAAATGTTTATTAAATACAAAGATTATGAACTATAAATTAGGTGAAGGAATTTCAATAGAGGAGTTGGAATTAAGACATGAAATGACATTAATGTTTGGCTCTGAAATGCTTGTAGAAGAAGAGGGTAAAAGAGGGGATGATTGTTCAGTTTGCAGATGTGGAGAAACAAGTCCTGAATGTTGCTAATGAAATTATGAGAACTGACGGATTAGCTAATATGGTTGTAAGCTTAGTTATAGGTCAGTTATTATAATGTGGTGCTTTTGTACTATCGAAAATGCTATTATTGAAATTAAAGAAAATTATTCTAATGATTCATTTATTTCGTTTTTTGTTTTTTGTTTTGTTTTTCGGCTGTTGGAATGTTCATTATTTATACTGTCAGAACTGCGAAAGAGTTTATGGCACGGTGTCCTCAATTGATGCTTCTTCGGCTTACATTGATGCTATCTTGTTAGATAAAATGGACTCTTCCTTTGTTATGCAAGGAATAGTGGATGAGTCTGGCGTAATTAATTTTACGGACGTTGTTCAGAATCGCTATTGGTTATATTTACATCAATTTGGTTATGAAGTTATTATAGATGAAATTGATCTTAATCAGGGATGTAATATTGGTGAATACAAGTTGAATCTCGTTAGTGGAACATTAGAAGAAGTTGTTATAAAAGACAGAAAGTCTTTCATAACCCAAAAAGGAAACACACTATTTGTAAATGTTGAGGAAAGTATTACTCCTGTGACAGGAAATGTCTTAGATGTAATGAAAAAGGTTCCTGGTTTGGTTGTTGTAAATGGCAACTTAACACTTAATGGTACACAGGGAGTTACGATTTTGATAGACGGTCATGTTAGTAGGTTTAATAGTCTTGAAGAGTTGACGAGTTCTATTCCAATGGAGTTAATATCGTCTATAGAGGTTACCTCAAATCCAGGTGCGACCAATGATGCGTCTGGTAATTCTGGAATAATCAACATTGTTACGAAGAAAGGACATTACTATGGTACTCAGACATTTGTGAATCATACTTCAGGGTTTGTAGACAAGGAGTACTTTGGTAATTCGTCAATAAGTATACTTAGATACTCTCCTAAGTATAACATACATGGTAATCTTAATCTATATCAGAGAAAAAATAGCAATAGTTTAGAGCTTGAACGATTTATTAATGATAGATCTTTTTCTCTGATAAATGATGAACCGTCTAATCCAAAGGGATTTAATGGCAGACTTGGAATTGACTATTTGATAAATTCAAAACAGTCTTTGTCAAGTCAGCTTAGCATAAATAGGTATAGTGATGATAGAATTGTTGAGAATTCAACAATAATCAGTAGAGATGGAAGCTTGCTTTATAGTATAAATTCACCAAATGATACAAATTCGAATATCCAAGTAGTAAATAGCCATGTAGAGTATAGTTATGATATCAACTCTGAAGTTAACTTGGATGCGTACATAGGATACTATGGAAATGAAAGGGCGAACAGTAATTTTATTACAAACCGATTTCTCTTTGGTGAGAACGATTTTGGAATTTCTGACCGAAACCTCTTTCAGACTAATTCCTACTCGATTTTTACTAGTAAGATATCAGTATCGAAAAAGCTTGTGAATCGTCAAGTCTTTAGAGGGGGAATCAAATATGAGGATGCCGCTATCGCTACTAATATGACGGAAGAAATCTCAATGGAAGAGGATTTATTTGAGAGTAGTTTTGATTATACAGAACGAACATTGAGTGCCTATGCAGAATACAGCAAGTCATTTGAGAGACTTGATTTGAATGCAGGATTGAGA
>CAYYBR010000357.1:0-3603 GCA_964470035.1 uncultured Saprospiraceae bacterium | reverse complement strand
ACTTTGAACCAGAAGAGATAATTGGTATTGATAATAACGAATCTGAATTATTTTTCCTGGATCAAACATATAAGAACAGCCCTATTTGCAAGTTCTATTTATGTGATATAAAGAACAAAGACCAATTATCTCGCTTGGTCAAAGGAGTTGAAATTGTGTTACATACTGCAGCAAGAAAGCATGTGATTATTAATGAGATATCACCAGTAGAAGCGATATACACTAATATAGTTGGTACCCAGAATGTTATCGATGCCTCTTTAGATTCAGGCGTTCAAAAAGTCATATTTACCTCTTCTGACAAGGCGGTTAATCCTACTAATGTCATGGGAACATCTAAGTTGATGGGGGAGAGACTGATGACGGCTGCTAATGCTTCCACAAGAGAGCGCTTCCCTATATTTGCTTCCACAAGATTTGGTAATGTATTAGGCTCTAATGGTTCTGTTATACCGATATTTCATAATCAGATTACTACTGGAAAGGATATCTCACTTACGGACCCAGATATGACAAGATTTGTGATGACAGTGGATGAAGCAGTTAGGTTAGTACTTAAGTCTGTTGAGCTGGCCAAGGGAGGAGAAGTCTTTGTTACTAAGATGCCTATTATTAGAATTGAGGATCTAGCATATGCCATGATCGATATCTGCAAAGACAGAGGAATAGATAACAATACTCAAGTGAAAATTATTGGAGTCAAGCCTGGTGAAAAAATGTACGAGGAGTTGATCAATGATGAGGAGGTTCGTAGAACAATTGAAATAGATGATTTCTTTGCAGTTCTTCCAGCATTTAAAGGTATCTATATCAATGAGGACTATAAATATAACAGTAAACAAGAGGCAGTGAGTCGCATATATAGGAGCGATCAAGAAACCTCTCTTTCTATATCAGAACTGAAGAACTACTTAATTACTAAAAAACTAGTTTAATGAAAATTATAATACTTGGAGGTGACGGTTATTTAGGATGGCCTACATCTATGGATCTCGCTGCAAAAGGACATGAAGTGCTATCGATAGACAACTATAGCCGTAGGACTATTGCTATGCAAACGTCCTCAGAAGCACTAATCCCTACACCTAACTTGGAAGAAAGGGTGAAGCTATTTAAATCGCTTACAGGTATGGATATTAAAATATCTATTGGCGACTTAAGAGACTTTAGGTTTCTTGAGAATCATATTAAGGAGTTTCAGCCTGATGCAATAGTACATTATGCAGAACAACCTTCAGCGCCTTATTCCCTCAAAGGGTATGAAGAGGCACATTATACTTTGAAGAATAACCTTGAAGTTACGCATAACCTTATTTGGTGTGTCTTAAAGCATAAACCAGAATGTCACATTGTCAAGTTGGGTACAATGGGAGAGTATGGATGCCCAGATATTGACATAGAAGAAGGCTGGTTAGAAATAGAGCATAAAGGAAGGAAAGACAAGTTCTTATTTCCAAGGGCTGCGGGAAGTTTGTATCATACAACTAAGGTGCTGGATACTGATTTGCTTTGGTTTTATGTACGTACATATGATTTGAAGGTTACGGACCTTATGCAAGGGCCGGTTTACGGCTTGTCTACTAAAGAATCTGATCTTGATGAAAAGCTCCTACCTAACTTTCATTATGATGACATCTTTGGCACTGTTGTAAATAGATTTTTGGTTCAAGCAGTCGCAGGCGTTCCACTTACAGTGTATGGTAAAGGTGGCCAGGTCAGAGGTTATCTTAACTTAAAAGATACTCTGCAGTGTGTAGATCTTGCACTTAATAACCCTGCTGGAGAAAGGGAGCTTAAGATCTATAACCAATTAACTGAGACTTTCTCAGTTAATCAACTGGCGGATAACATAAAAACTGCGGGCAAATTAGTTGACCTCGATGTTCAAGTCCAGTCTATCGATAACCCTAGGCGGGAACCAGAAGAACACTATTATAATCCAAGTTGTACTGGACTACTTGACTTAGGATTACAGCCTCATTATATGACACCTGAAGTACTTGCAGAGATGATGAAACTGGTCATAAAATATCAGGACAACATAGAATCAGATAAGATTTTCCCACGTGTAAAATGGAAAAAGTAGATGAATTGGTTGATAACTGGTGGTTGTGGGTTTCTCGGTAAAAATCTGATCAAGTTCCTAAAGGCTGAGAAAGATGATGTGTCGATAAGGGTCGTTGACAACTTTTCAGTGGGACAACCAAATGATCTAGCTTATGCAACAACTGATTATAAAAAATTCGATCAACTTGATGAGCTATCCTGGGGGAGTGATATAGTACAAGTCATAGAAGGAGACATATTGGATGCTTCATTAGCCATCGGTGTAAGTAGAGGAGCTGATGTGATCGTTCATCTAGCTGCTAACACAGGTGTGGGACCATCTGTTGAAAACCCAAGAATGGATTGTACAACCAATGTGTTGGGTACTTTCAACTATCTTGAGGCATGTCGCGTCAATAATATATCCCGTTTTGTCTTCGCATCTAGTGGTGCACCGATAGGAGAGTGCATACCACCGATACATGAAGAACTAGCCTGCCACCCAGTTTCTCCATATGGTGCAAGTAAGCTAGCTGGAGAGGCATATTGTTCTGCCTATTTTAGAAGTTATGGAGTCAATACAGTAGCACTTCGTTTTGGCAATGTATATGGGCCAGGATCAACACATAAGAGTAGTGTTGTAGCCAAATTCATTCGTCAAGCCATGAATGGAGAAACGTTAGAGATCTATGGTGATGGAAGTCAGACTCGAGACTTTATATACACTGAAGATTTAGTTCGAGCTATATGCTTGGCATCAACAAAGGAGGGAGTTGGGGGAGAGATTTTTCAAATAGCGACTAACAAGGAAACAACAGTATTGGAGCTAACAGAACAATTAGTGAATGTCTTAGAAGCCAACGGTGTTGGACCTGTTGAGCTTACCCATGGCCCGAAAAGAGTTGGTGATGTAATGCGTAACTTTTCGGATACCAGTAAGGCAAAGAATGTTTTGGGTTGGGAATGTGAGTTCGATATCAACGCTGGTCTTGGAAAGGCAATAAACTGGTTTTTAGAACTGTAATTTTGGTGTATATACAATTGCAAATTTTATGATTGAATGTTTTGATAGCATGAAATACCTATGCCGATAGTTGAAGTTTTAACTGTTGTTGGCTATTCATTTTGTCTGATCGTAGGAATTCTCTATGCTTTAAGATCGAAAGCATATCCCATTAATTCATTTCTAATGTTGTGGTCTGTTGGTATTTTAGTTATATCTAATGTGCCGATAATATTATTTCATCATTATACAAATGACACTAGCTTTTTCTACAAGTTATCTTGGGATCAAGTATTCTTAGGCACGAAAATAAATTTGCTATTCTTAGGTTGTTGGATTGTGGGTTTTGTTCTTGCAAACAAATTAAGGCTTGTTTCATCCGTAAATTTGTTTAAAAAGCGTTTTTTAAGTGCCAGTGTTTTTTTTTTAGGCCTAACGGGAGTAGCATATATATACTATTATACTCAAAATTATTCTTATGGATTTAGCAATGAACTGTATGGGTCTAATTCATCAGAATTAAGATCTTTTGGCGTTATTGGTAGTTATAAAAA
>CAYYBR010000356.1:0-3610 GCA_964470035.1 uncultured Saprospiraceae bacterium | reverse complement strand
ATTCTACTGCGGGCTCCGGTGATGTGATCAACCTATTCATGGATTATGAAACATTCGGTGAGCATCAGTGGGAAGATACTGGCATTTTCCAATTTTTAGAATATTTACCTGAGAAGATATTCCAACACCCAGATTTTAAATTCTTAACTCCTTCTGAAGTGATTGATTATTATCAGATTCGAGGGGAGTATAATGT
Organism: uncultured Saprospiraceae bacterium; assembly: GCA_964470035.1. Classification (GTDB taxonomy): domain Bacteria; phylum Bacteroidota; class Bacteroidia; order Chitinophagales; family Saprospiraceae; genus JAJRXG01. The sequence continues at coordinate 3,414 of CAYYBR010000356.1, read as the reverse complement.
AGAAGGTATCACTTCTTGGGCAGATATGGAGAGAGATTTGTCTGCATGGCGCAGCAACCCTATGCAGCACGAATCGCTAAAACGAATATTTGACTTAGAGCGAGCCGTAAAGGTATTAGACGATAAAGAGGTGATCAATGACTGGAGAAAATTAACTACTTCAGATCACTTCTACTATATGTGTACGAAGTATTGGAGTGATGGAGATGTACATAAGTATTTTAGCCCATATGACTCTCCTTCAGATGGATATATAAACTTTATCAACGCTCTGAATGATTTGGAATATAGGCTAGAAAATAAATTTCAGCCACAAGTTAGTAGAGTGAGGATCTAAATTATGAAGGTCTATAGACTAGGAAGTATGCATCCTGATTGTAATAAGCATGTTGAGATTGAAGGGTCCAAAAATTTACGTGAGATCTTATTAAAAATTTGACTTTGGAATATTGGTGGTTATTTCCTGCAAGCATATGTATCGCAACAATAGCTATGTCCTCAGGTATAGGTGGCGCTGTATTCTTTTCTCCATTGTTCTTGTTGGTATTGGGATTGTCTCCGACTATAGCTATAGGCTCAGCTTTAATAACTGAGTTATTTGGATTTGGCTCTGGAGTTATATCCTATCGAAAAGCAAAACTTATAGACTATGGATTGGCTAAGAGTTTACTTGTTTATTCGATACCTGCTGCGATAGTGGGCAGTCTAATTGCTGATTATTTCTCAGGTGATATTTTGAAAGGTATCTTCGCGGTCGGGTTATTATTTATAGGTTGGCAGTTATTCATTTCTTTTAGAGAGGAGAGAAAGCACAGAGCTCATGGAGGTGCAATAGCCGAAACTGAAACAGCTTTTGAAAGTGAGTTAATTGATGCCTCAGGTGCTGTCTATAGGTATACAGTTTGTAATAGAGGGCTAGGCAAACTGTTCGCCGTTATAGGAGGAGCTTTAGTTGGAATGATATCAGTGGGCCTTGCAGAGTTAGAAGAATATCAATTAGTAGCTCGATGTAAAGTTCCAACGCCAGTTGCAGTTGCTACTTCTATTTTTACCGTTGTTATTACAGTATTCTTTGCGTCACTGGGACATATTTATCAATTCGCAACGGACGCGAACTCCGCTGTGCTACAACAAGTTATGGATGTTGTATTATTTACAATTCCTGGAGTAATCATAGGTGGCCAGATAGGACCTCTTGTTCAGAAGAGAATCAATCCTGAAGTAATGAAGGTCGCGATTATGGTTCTTTTTATAACTATTGGTTTATTTATATTATACACTTTGTTTAGTTAGTTCTAGACTTCTAATTAAATATTTTTGAAAAACTGAATTACTAATAACTACTACTTGAATTTGGATTATAAACTTAGAACATTTATGTAAATGAACGAACGAATAAAAATATTCTGCTTTCCCTGTCAAATTTGTTTATGAAGAAGTATGATTTAATTGTAATAGGTGCTGGATCAGCGGGATTGGTAGCTGCAACCTCTGCACATAGAGCTGGTATGAAGACGGCTTTAATAGAGAAGAGAAAAATAGGGGGAGAATGCACTCATAGTGGTTGTGTGCCGAGTAAGGCGCTTTTAAACGCAGCTAAACATTATGATGCCTTAGATGACTTTAAACTACTTGGACTTGGAGCTCAAAAGAAATCTAAAGTCAATTTTTCCAAGGTGATGAAAAGTGTAAAGAGCATTGTAGATGGCATTTATGAACATGAGAGACCTGAGATATTTCAAAAGATGGGTATTGACACTGTTGTGCACAAAAGTGGAGCACAATTCTTAAGTAAGGACACCTTGCAAATAGGAAAGAAACAACTAAAGGCAGATAATTTTATAATATGCACGGGGTCATCGCCTAATATCATCCCGATTAAGGGCTTAAATGAAGATCAATTTTTGCACAATGATAATTTTTGGGAATTAAGAAAACAACCAAAGCATATTGTCTTTATAGGTGGAGGTGTAATATCAGTAGAATTGGGATCAGCTTTAAAGAGCTTAGGGAGTAAAGTTACCATTCTTGAATATGCTCCTAAAATTCTAGGTCCCATCGATGTTGATGTTACTGACTATGTAATGAAAGATTTAAGGAAGAAAGGACTTAAGATTAAGACAGATGTAAGGATAAAGCAAATAAAGAAAAATAAGAACTCAGCTTTAAAACATAAAATCTATTTTACAATTAATGGGAAGAGTGATCATGTTAAAGCGGATTATATATTTCAATCTGTCGGTCGAAAGCCAAATACGAGAGGACTAGGCTTAGAAAAAGCTTCAGTAAAATATTCTAGTCGAGGAGTAGAAACCAATTCGTTTTTGGAGACCTCTCAAAAGCATATCTATGCTTGTGGTGATTGTACAACCCAGTTCAAATTTACACATACCGCATCGTATCAGGCCAATATTATCATTAATAATTTGAAAAGCAATAGAAGAAAACGAAGTGACTTGACGATTTTGCCATGGGCTGTTTTTACTTCTCCTGAGATCGCGCACGTGGGTCTGACACAAGACGAGGCTGAGGCTAAATATGGAAAGGCTAATGTTACTGTTTTTAGAGTGGATGCTGCTATAGATAGATTTATTACTGATCGCAAAACTGGCGGATTCATGAAGGTAGTCTTTAATAATAAGGATGAAGTATTGGGTGCGGATGCGATAGGGGCTCATGCAGGAGAATGGATACAGCTGATTACTTTTATTATTAAGAACAAGATACGTGCTACACAGGTTGCTGATACAATATTTGCTTATCCTACCTATTCTGAGATTGTAAAAAAAGTGTTCACGAGATATCTTAGAAGTAAGAAATAGTGAAGTGGTTGTCTATTATCATATTAACACTTAATGAAGAGAAAAACATAAGGAAGATAATTGATAATGTCAGACAGCTAGAACTTATAGAAGAGGCAGAGATAATAGTTTCAGATGGGAATAGTACTGATAGCACGTTAGAATTTGTTGATGATAATATAAAAATCGTTGTTTCAGAGAGCAATAGATCAAGACAAATGAAGGAGGCTATACAAGTGGCAAAAGGATCGGTATACTGGTTTTTACATGCTGATATGGTTCTTCCCAAGGATGGATTGAGACAAATAAAACGAGTTGTTGGAGCCGGGTATGGTGGTGGTGGATTTGCCAATATTTTTGATAATTATAATACAAGGATAAAACGGCTAGGGGTATTGTTGAATCTTAGGTTTTTAGATAGAAGAGAACAATCGGATAAGGGCATATTTTATGGTGATAACGGTATATTTGTTTCGAAGGAATATTTGAATAAAATAGGTGGAATTCCTCAACAAGAAATTATGGAGGATTATGAATTGTCTGTTCACCTAAGAGAGAGTGATTGTAAAATGTATAAAATGTCTAATAATATCTAATAATATCTCATATAGCT
>CAYYBR010000355.1:0-3635 GCA_964470035.1 uncultured Saprospiraceae bacterium | reverse complement strand
TTATGATTCAATTCAATTGAACATAGTGTTAAATAAGGAAGAACGAAAAGCATTTGATTTAGGAGACATACCACTATCCAATGATGACAAATGGTTTATGTACGTTAGCGAGAATGTATTTCACTATTTCAGAAGTGCCACTGGAATTGAAATATTTAGAGGTGAGCTTGTAAATTTAAATGATCAAAAAGATGAATGGACAATTAAGCTAGTACAGGCGTCACGAGAATGGAATTCAAGTATTGAGGATAAAAAACAATTAGCAATCACATTGATTACATATGGGGTTAAAAGAAGAATGAAACTATACGAATGAAAAAAAGCTGATAACACATGATCATGATGGCATACCCTACGGGATACGCCACATATCATAATTCCGTTATGATTAATTAAAAGTGAGATAGACCAACATGATAAATCTACATGGAGACATACATCAGGCCTATGAATCAAGTCGAACTACATTAAATTCATTAAGAACAAATAATTACAAATTCGAGAACATTGCCTATGAATTATACCTCGCATATGAGGCACGTGCTTGGTACCAAACTGTAATATCGAAAAATATGAGCCAAGCCAAAAATGACTTCTACAATTGTTCAATTGCAGCAATTAAAGAAACAAATTCTGGCAAGGATGTTTTTGAATACAGGACTTTAAGTGCATTAAATGCCGCTCTTTCTGACAATCATAAAATATTAAAAGAGTACGAAAAAGTTGAATATCAATTAAGAGGAGGTCCTAACAAAGGTAAAACAAACAAAGATCTTGCTGGCCTTGGGAAGAGTCATGTATTAATAGACACAATAATTAAAACGATGAATAAAGATTATTCTGGACTCTCAAAAAACATAATAATCATGGAATCCACTTTCATGACGTTAAAAAGAAATTCAGTATTCGAGAATGACTTTAAATTCTTCAAGGGATTACTTGCCAAGGACAAGGATTTAATTTTTGAATCACTAAATACCATGTTAACTAAGGAACATAAAAAGCGTAATAGACATTGTTTTTATATGAAAGACATAGTTTCTCATCCAGTAATAGGTTACGCAAAAATATCTTGGATCAATGATATTGAAATTGAATTTGATAACAAACTAATACATAATGCCTTACTACCAATAAATCCAAACAATAGCTACCTAAATGAAATTTGTAAATTCGAAGAAAACGGTGATGAAAAAAATGACTAATCATAACATGTGATAATCATGTCAGATTGGCTATCGCCAAATCCGACAGATATCACCGATCCGTTAGAGAGAATCAAAATGAAATCCAGCGAAGATCTAAATATAATCATTGATGAAACACTCATGAAGGATGAGAACTTCTCACTTGCCTATGGGCAAATTGTTCGTAAAGAAGAAATGCAAAGGCAATTTGAAGAGAAAACTGGAGCAAAATGGCAATACTGTGGAGTCATTGCTGCTTATAGCGAACTATCATTTCGCGAAATCAATCCTTGCTTGAGAAGTCCACATTATAGATGCGACCGAGAATATGCATACAAATTTAAAGAGCTTTTAAACGAAGCACTTGATCAAATGGGTCATATGAATGATACTACAGTTTGCAGAAATGAACGTCACGTCGAAAAAGATGAGACTCATCAATGGTTTAAAGACCATATTGGCTGTAGCATTACATATCCTGCCTTTACTTCAACTTCCCAAAAATGGCAACCTGTAGAATATAGAAATATGTTCAGAATAAGAACGAAAGAAATTAATTCGAATGCAAGAAACATTATTCCGGTAATGGAGATATTCCAAGCAGAACGAGCCAAAAATGAAAATGAAATACTTTTTAAATCACCAACTACTTTTTCTATAGATACAGTAACCCAAGAAGCAATTCACCTTTCAGAATCTGATCCAATCAAGGAAAGTCTAGTCTTAACCAATCAGTACTGGAGATTTACCGACGAAGAACTAAGACAAAGTCATGAACAATAGCGATCTCACTAAACATATCAAGGAGCGACGATTTCATGGTGACATTAAACCATATGAAGAAAATCTCAAACAATTTGATGTTGACTTCGAAAGAACGTTCAGCTACATAGGTGTTTTTTTATATCTCAACATAATAATGGAGCAACACATCGACGATATCCTTGAGTTACACTTAGCAAAGAATCGAAGAGGTTTCAATGGCGCAGCATTTAAATCACTACTCCTTCATGGACGCTTTTTTAATATATACGAAAAGCAAAAGATCTTCGGCGATCTCACAAAAAGCACATTCTTATTCTTTAATTTAGTCAAAAAAGAAGAAGCAAAAAACATTAGGAAACTAATAAATAATACAATTAACCATAGAAACATTATTGCACATAATCGTTTTGGAATAAGTGTCACGAGTAAAAACCCGATTTTTAAGTATTATGAAGGAGTAAAAATCAAAGAACATGAACTAACTCAAAAACAAATGACTAATCATCTTGAAGATGTAAACAACGTAATAAAGTATCTAAAACATCTCAAGCCGATAATAAACAGACATGAGAGCAAATGACTCTCTCTAACACAGGATGATCATGCCATCCTGAGACCTTCGGCTCAGGACGTCAGATATCCTCGATACGTTATGTAGCATGAAAAAATTAAAAATGTACCAAGCAATATTCCTTTCAATTTTAGTAATCATTAGTAAAAGCGTCGATGCTCAAGACACTTCGGTTACCGATTCATTGATATACGAAATGTGCCAAACACTAAGTGATACAGTTGAACATGACATGGAAACGAAGTTAAATTCACTCTTCAGTAAACATCTCGGATCTTTCTTTGAACTTCATGACATATCAAATGAAGACTCTCTGATAAATGCAATAGATGTACGTCTCCAAGTACTCTGTCCGTTATACGCGACATATCTACATAACACCGTAGAAAGCAAAGGAGATTGGGAAATCTCGCAAACGTCTACTCCTACAGAAATTAGTATTGCAGAAGAACAAGTATTTTACAATCAAAAACATTATTACTATCTCGAAGCAAGTGGAGATACTACAACAGTTACAATAGATAATGGGCTATGGATAGACAAATTCACAAATGGTACTTACTCAAAACTCAACTTAAAAAAAGACACTCATTCCAAATTCACTATTGAGTTCATTGAAAGCAATAATGAAATAAGACAAAGCATGAGCATACCAGGTGATAAATACAGATATACAATTATTCGAAAGGAAGCTAAATCCTACTTTATGACAGTCGAGATACCTGGAAACGAAAATATTTACTCATTCAAATTATATTACGAATAACAACGAATAAAAATACACGCTACATAACATGCGATCATCACATCATCCTGAGTCCTATCGGCTCAGGACGATGGATATCGCCGATACGTTAGTAGCAAGCACAATAAAACGATTATCAATTAATGTCAAAATCAAAGAGTAAAAAAATGGTAACATTCTATATCTGGTTAAGTTTATTTCTGGGATTTTTTGGTTTAAAGGATTAGGTTGGTAATGAATATCATTTAAAAAACCCAGGGGAGAAAAAGGACAAATAGGCAGGTAGGGGGAGAAAGGGAAAAAAGATGAAGGGAATTCCACCTAAAAAAAGATTATTACGTGGGCATCAAACTGAATTTTTTCAATG
>CAYYBR010000354.1:0-3640 GCA_964470035.1 uncultured Saprospiraceae bacterium | reverse complement strand
TGCTCGCTGCCGCTTTCTTGAGGCTAGAAGCCTACAAGAACGCTGGGTGTTGGCAGAGTGTGTTGCTTAAACGGGTGTTGCTGTAGGCTTCCAGCCTCAGCACTGCTCATCTATCAAGTTGCAACGAACCTATAGTAACGTCAAAAAATTAAACTCCACTTTACCATTATAGTACGACTTGTAACTACAATACTTATAGTCTATGTTATCCTTTCTCAATCCAGCTCTTCGAGGATTATCATGGATATAATTCATCTTTTGCTCTAGGAATTTAGGAGTAGTAATTTCAACAGATAGAGATCCTTTTTTCCATATCTGCGTCTCTCTGTCTGCTTTTTTCACTCTAAAACTCTCCCTTTGTTCTTCGTTTAACAAAACTGACAGTTGATTAGCCGTATAGCTTTTAAAAGAATGAACAATCGTGTCAATCCTATGTGGGCTGAGGATTTCCCATAAGACATGTAGATGGTTTGACATAATGACAAAGGCATAAATATTTACATAGTTGTTCGTACTTAGAAACGAAAAACTATCTAAGACTACTTTCTTGTTCTTTTCTGCTTCTAGAAGGTTTTGCCAACCTAATATGGTAAAGGTTGAATAATAAAGATCTGTAAATAACGAAACCTGACATTCAATAAATCTAATAAAAACCGTATCGTAATGAGGCTAAGTTTTCATGAACACTAGGCTTCGAGCGTCAGCACAGCATTAGAAAGGTGTGTTGCTTATAAGAGAGTTGCTGTAGGCTTCCAGCCTCAGCAGTGCAGCATGCCTGCTGCTTGATGCCGCTTTCTTGAGGCTAGAAGCCTACAAGAACGCTGAGTGACACTACAGCGTGTTGCTGTAGGCTTCCAGCCTCAGCACATCATTCTACGTATAGGGCTGTCTCGCACTTGGCCAATCGACAAAACACATGGTAAGTTCCTTGATATGTTAAATCCTCTTGTTGCTTATGGATTTTGATTGAATATACCTACTCTTTGTATAGTCATAACGAACAAAATCAAATCAGAGATCAAGAATCAGGCATGATCAGAAGAAGATCAAGCATAAAAAAATATGATCCAATTTGATGCTTTATGACCCTAATACTTGGCAAGAGTTCAGGTCGTAAGACATCACTGCTACTAAGAAATATCAAAGACAGATGAGAACTTTTGCATTACATCAGACGCCAAAAAGAGCGACCCCTTCCTTTTTTACTTTGCTACTATTTACCACGCTGGTTCTAGGAATCCAATCAATTGTCCAAGCACAAGACAATTGTATCGACGTGGAAACCGTGGAGATTGTTCCGGGTAGTGGTGGTTCATTTCCTGAAAACTTTACCGCAGTGGGCGATAAAGTTTTTTTCGAGGCTGAAGGTGCTACCATTGGACGCGAATTACATATCTACGATTGTAGCGCGCCAGTGGGCAGTGAGCTGGAAGTCGTCGATATCAATCCGAATGGTGACGCTTTTAATGATCCGCCAGACTTTACTACAGTGGGTGATAAGGTATTTTTCGCAGCTACAGGTGCTACTGGAGCAACCGAACTACATATCTACGATTGTAGTGCTCCAGTGGGCAGCGAGCTAGAAGTCGTGGAAGTTCCTGTGGGCAGTGGTAGCATTACGGCAGTCGGAGATAAGGTTTTTTTCAATTCAGGAGGACCACAGGTAGGTAACGAACTGTTTTTCTACGATTGTAGCGCCCCAGTTGGCAGTGAGCTGGAAGTTGTGGATATTTGGTTAGGTCCTGGAAGTACATTTCCAACCGAGATTACTGCAGTGGGCGATAAGGTATTTTTAAGTGCTTTTGGGCCTACCATTAATCGCGAATTATTTATCTACGATTGTAACGCCCCGCCAGGCAGTGAGCTGGATTCGGTGGATATTAATCCGAATGGTAATTCAAATCCTGACTTCTTCACGCCAGTTGGTGACAAGGTATTATTCGCAGCTGAAGGTGCTACCATTGGCCGTGAATTGTACATCTACGATTGTAGCGCTCCACCAGGTAGTGAGCTGGATTCCGTGGATATTAATCCGAATGGTTTTTCATTTCCTTTTAGCTTAACCGCAGTTGGTGACAAGGTATTATTCGCAGCTCAAGGTGTAAACATTGGCCGTGAACTATATATCTACGATTGTGGCGCCCCAGCGGGTAGTGAGCTGGAAGTTGTGGATATTAATCCTGGTGCTGATGGTTCTTTTCCTGATGACTTTGCTGCAGTGGGTGATAAGGCATTTTTCGCAGCTACAAGTGCTACTCTAGGCCGCGAACTATATATCTACGATTGTAGCGCTCCGCCTGGCAGTGAATTGGATTCCGTGGATATTAACCCGAATGGTGACGCGTTCTTAGGTGTTGACCCAGACTTTGCCGTAGTGGGCGAAAAGGTATTTTTTGCTGCTATAGGTGCCACCGGCGAAACCGAACTATATATCTACGATTGTAGCGCCCCTGTAGGCAGTGAACTGGAGGTAGTGGATATTGATCTAGGTAGTAATTCTATATTTACTGTCACCATGGCTGCAGTAGGTGATAAGGTATTTTTCAGTGCTGATGATGGAACCGTGGGCGAAGAATTGTTTATAGCAACCTGTCTGTCTGAAGATGAAGCAGGCTTTACTTATCCTGCTGATGTATGTATCGATGATATGAACCCTATAGCTACTATCACAGGCATAACAGGAGGCAACTTTAGTGTAGATAACGGTGCGACGATAGATCCAGTAACTGGTGAGTTGGACTTGAGTACAACTACAGAAGGTACCACCTATACAGTCACCTATACAAGTAATAACATCGGTACGTGTGGTCCTTTTGAGCAGATGGTGACTGTGACCTCATGTGCTATCGTACCGACGATGGGTGAGTGGGGAGTTTTGTGCCTATCGCTACTGCTGATGATCATGGGTGTTGTGGTCATGAGGCAGAAAGAGTTCATCTATTAATCTTGACTATGCACTTCTCAGTTGTCCTGCGCGGTCTCGCGCCGGGCTGTTGTAACCCATCACCACGGCGTGTTACTGCAGGTTTCTAGCACTAGCGTGGCATAGATAAATTGCTGCTCGACGCCGCTTACTTGAGGCTGGAAGCCTACAAGAACGCTGAGTGGGGTCATGGTGTATTGCTTAGAAAAGTGTGTTGCTGCAGGCTTCTAGCCTCAGCACTTGCAGTATACCTGTTGCTCGCTGCCGCTTACTTGAGGCTAGAAGCCTACAAGAGCGCTGGGTGGTGACAGGGTGTGTTACTTAGAAAAGTGTATTGCTGCAGGCTTCCAGCCTCAGCAGTGCAGTATACCTGTTGCTCGATGCCGCTTACTTGAGGCTAGAAGCCTACAAGAACGCTAGATGGTGGCAAGGTTTGTTGCTTAGAAAAGTGTGTTGCTGTAGGCTTCCAGCCTCAGCACTTGCAGTATATCTGTTGCTAGTTGCCGCGTACTTGAGGCTAGGAGCCTACAAGAACGCTGGGTTATGGCATGGTGTGTTACTTAGAAAAGCGTGTTGCTGTAGGCTTCCAGCCTCAGCACTTGCAGTATATCTGTTGCTAGTTGCTGCGTACTTGAGGCTAGAAGCCTACAAGAACGCTGGGTGGTAGCAGAGTGTGTTGCTGTAGGCTTCCAGCCTCAGCAGTGCAGTAAGCTCGCT
>CAYYBR010000353.1:0-3641 GCA_964470035.1 uncultured Saprospiraceae bacterium | reverse complement strand
CTCCACTGACGTTCACAGTTGGCAATGGCGGCGGCGGTGGAGGTAATCAAAATGGCGTAGGACTTATCGTTGAGGATCTTTTTACTGAAGGGGCCTCTAGTATATGTGTTCCTATCACTACAAGAGATTTTGATGCGATAGGAGCCTTTCAAGCTGGTATTACCTTTGATCCATCTGTGCTCAGATTTAGTAATATAAATCAGGCTGGCCTTACAGGAGTAGATGTGGGGGACAATGATGCTGCTTCTGGTATGCTAAGGATACTATGGCAGGCTGATTTTTCTACGCCTTCTGTGACCTTGCCTGATGATACGGTTTTATTTGAGTTGTGTTTTGATGTGATTGGTGCAACAGGATCATCATCGAATATTGCGTTTGCTAGTTTCCCTCCTTTTAACATAGAGTTTTCGAGCGAGATAGGACAGTCAGTCGAATTTTTCACACAAGATGGTGTAGTCACTGTCGGAAGTGATAACCCACCCCCTCCACCAACAGGAGATATAGAGTTTTCCATATCTAACGTCTCCGCGAATAGGGGACAGCTAGTATGTGTAGACGTGACAACTAATAACTTTACCAATATCCAAGGCATGGGTTTTGCCTTTGCATGGGACCCATCTGTAATGTCATTTTCTGACGTAAGAAATATTTCTTTGCCAGGCCTAGGGCAAGCTTCCTTTAATGCAGCAGGTAATAATAGACTGAATTTGCTTTGGAATCCAACATCTGCTCAGTCAGTACCAGATGGGACGGTGTTGTTTCAACTTTGTTTTATCACTAATGACCCATGTGGTGCATCCGAGTTTTCAGATATAAGTTTTGTAGCTGGCAATGTCCCTATAGAAGTGATCGACTCTAATAATGACGTTCTAGACCCAGTATTTAATAATGGACGGGTGACGGTGGTGAACTGTAATGATACGGGAGACCCCTTTGAGGTAACTATCGCTGAGATCGTCCAACCGAGATGTAATAACGCCCCTGAAGGAATTGTAAGACTCCAGTTTTCTGGAGCACAAGGTGCCGTATCATGTAGATGGGTAAATGATGAAACTGGAAATGCTGTGACATTAGCGTGTGATTTAGTGGGAGTTGTCGGAGGAACTTACACTTTTACAGGACAAGATGGTGCTGGAAGACAGGTCATGCTTACTGTAACACTTAACAACCCTCCTATGATCAATATAGAAGGTGACGTAACTGGTGATGGTTGCTCAGGTACTGGTCAGGTAGCGTTGAGAGTTTCAGGAGGAACAAGTGCCAACGGATCATATACATATGATTGGACAAGTGGATTGCCAAATAGTCCAACAGTCACGGGATTGTCCCAAGGGACATTTAGAGTGACTGTGAGAGATGATAATGGATGTGCAGCAGTGAGAGACTTCGTAGTGCCTGGTGATAATCTGAGTGCCTTAGTAAGTCCTATCGTAACTGATAATACAGACGCCACCACTCCTAATGGAAGCATAGATCTTAGACCAACTTCTGGTGATTTGATGTATAGTTGGTCCACTGGAGCGACTACATCTTCGATCAATGGATTGCCAGGAGGCGACTACTCTGTGACGGTGAGCAATGCTTCAGGTTGTTCTGATAGTTTTTCATTTACTGTAGTGGATGATTTTCCAGATGAGCCTATATCTGCATCAGAACTTATCAATGCTGCTATAAGCAGGTATAATGGATTTGGCGTGACATGCACTGGCGAATCAGATGGCATACTAGATGGAACTATCACTGGTGCATGTGATGAAGGTCCTGTTAGATTCTTTCTGAATGGTGCGGAGGTAAGTCTGCCAGCTGAAAACTTACCTGCTGGTATGCATGTACTTAGGATCGAAGATGCCTGTGGAGATGTTTTTGAAGAGACCTTTATCCTCGAAGAGCCTGATCCTATAAGTCTTAGTGGTACACTAGAAGTAGTTTCTTGCCCAGATCCAAATGGAGGAACGAATGGTGTAGTTAGCTTCCCTCTTACCGGAGGAACAGGTATATATACTATAACTCCTGGTATAGGTGTAGCAGAAGGTGATAATAGAGTAAGTGGTGTCGGTTTTGATCCATTTTCTATAGTAGTTCAGGATGAAAATGGCTGTCAAGTGATGTTCCAGGATCAACAGATCATGGATCCTCCATGCCCAGTAGATGGAGTCCCACCTGTTCCTACAGATGACCCATGTGAAGGAAGAGCCATCATATCGCCAAATGGAGATACGGTCAATGATAACTTTTTAATACCATGTGTAGCAGGGGGTAATAACCAGCCTAATTCTTTAGCTATCTATGATAGATGGGGTAACCTCGTTATGGAAGCTGATAACTATGATAATACTTGGACGGGTACCAATATGGATGGAGAACCACTTCCTGAAGGAGGATATATGTGGGTACTGCGTACAGAGGCACCTGGACAAAGAGACCTTTTCCGAGGAACCGTATCAATATTGAGATAATATATATCGACTTGTCAAACCCAGAGAGTCAATTGAAATAGCCAAGTAGCATTATGAAGCATTTTTATCTAGTACTATTACTTATCCTCACTGGCACGATGTCATTGAGTGGGCAGAGTCGATTATTTGGAGAGAGATCTGTGTTTACACAGTACTACCTTACTCCTTTTATTGTTCATCCGGGCGCGACTGGCCAGAATGACTATGGTCAGATCGTAGGTTTATATAGAAATACATGGGCTACCTTCCCTGGTTCACCAAGGTCTTTTGCCTTTGGTTATGATGGTGCTATAGGTAATCGTATAGGACTAGGCTTGATAGGGTTTTCAGATGATTTTGCGGCCTTTAATACGACAAAGGGTACTATAAACCTATCCTACACCATAGAATCAACTAATAACAAAATAGGGTTTGGATTAGCAGGAGAGTATATCCAATATGGACTTACTAGCAGCAGCCTGTTTAGTGATCTTGTAGATAGATCAGATGCTGAGATTGCTAACCGACTAGATGGATACTCTTTCCTAGATGGAAGTATAGGCATTTATGGTATTTATGATAATCGTATAACATATGGTCTTACTCTGCCATCGTTGATAAGTACAAGACTTGCAGGAGACGGCGACAGTGGGCAGAGTAATGAGATAGGATTTATAGCATCCTTGGGATATAGACTCGATATACCCGAGAAGGACATCACTTTTGAGCCCTCTGTCTATGCTCAAAAACTCTTGTTTACGCCATTTCACGTAGATGTGAACCTTAAGGCTAGTTTCCTCAGTGAGCAGTTGACAGCTGCGCTTACTGGATCTATAGGTGCCGAAAACCGAATCGGCTTTCTTGTAGGTACGCAAGTAAGTAATTTAGGTATTCACTATGCCTATAATGCCTCTACTCATCAGTTCCAGCAATTTAACAACGGCTCTCATGAGTTATCAGTTAATTTCCGTCTTCAGCCTTATAAAAAGGTAAACCAGTAGTTCCAGTCAACTTTACCACTCTAGGTAAATATGTGTTATCGATGGCAGGCTCGCGGCTAAATGGGCTAGCTATGTCAGGTATTATACACATTAAAAAAATAACATATATATAAAATACCACACCTTTTGGAGATGACCGCAGGGGGTCAAATGGTATATTTGTGGAGATGATGCGGAAGGTGTCATTCATTATTAAGGAAAAGAT
>CAYYBR010000352.1:0-3648 GCA_964470035.1 uncultured Saprospiraceae bacterium | reverse complement strand
GCTCACGGATTTCGGATAGTCTATGCCAGGGATCCGAGTTATTCGTGGTGATACTCCAGTACAAAGCAGTACTTCATCGTATCCCCCATTTAGAAGTTCATCAGAGGATACTTTGTGGTTAAGATGTAGATTGACACCGTGCAGTTCTATTTGTTTATTGAAATACCTTATAGTCTCATAGAACTCTTCCTTTCCTGGTATTTTCTTTGCCATATTGAACTGGCCACCGATTTCTCCACTGGATTCAAAGAGATCTACTTTGTGACCTCTTTGAGCAGCTATAGTCGACGCTGCTAAGCCAGCAGGCCCAGCGCCCACAACTGCAAGTTTCTTTTGATGATCTGTGGGAGTATAGTTCAACTCTGTCTCATGACAAGCCCTCGGATTCACAAGGCAAGAACAAACTTTAAGATTGAAGGTATGATCCAGACATGCCTGGTTGCATCCTATGCATGTATTGATTTCGTCTTCGCGACCTTCGATTGATTTTATGACAAGATTTTCATCTGCCAAAAACGGGCGGGCCATACTGATCATATCAGCGCAACCCTCTGCAAGTGCTTGTTCTGCTACATCTGGCATATTGAAGCGGTTGGTTGTGACAAGTGGTATGTTCACTTCGCCCATCATCCGCTTAGTTACCCACTTAAATCCTCCTCTAGGGACCATCGTAGCTATGGTAGGGATCCTAGCCTCATGCCAGCCGATACCTGTATTGATTATGGTAGCACCAGCTTTCTCGATTTCTTTAGCAAGGTGGACGACCTCTGACCAGCTACTTCCATCAGCTACAAGATCAAGCATAGACAATCTATAAATGATGATGAAGTTAGGACCTACACGCTGTCGTGTACGTCTTATGATTTCTAATGGAAACTTTATTCTATTTACGTAAGTGCCACCCCACTCATCCGTTCGGCGGTTAGTTTTTGATACGATAAATTGGTTGATGAGGTACCCTTCAGAACCCATGATCTCAACTCCATCATATCCAGCGTGTTGAGCAAGTGCAGCACAATTCACATAATCCTGGATCGTCTTTTCTACTCCTTCTGCGGTTAGACCTTTAGCAGGAAACGGCGATATAGGCGCCTTTGTATCACTAGCAGATACGTTGTTAGGGCTATAACCATAGCGACCGACGTGAAGAATCTGCATACATATGGTGCCGCCTTCATCGTGGACCGCCTGAGTTACTATCCTGTGCTTATTAGCTTCTTCCTCAGTATCCATGCTTTTGCCTCCAGGCAGGGCATTGCCTTCTTCACTAGGTGCTATTCCTCCGGTCACAATAAGACCTACTTGGCCTTTTGCTCTTTCAGCGTAAAACCTAGCCATACGAGGCATGCCACCAGGGATATCTTCTAGCCCTGTATGCATCGAACCCATGAGCACCCGATTTTTTAAGGTTGTAAATCCAAGGTCCAGTGGAGAAAGAAGATGTGGGTATTTCATATGTTGTAGTTTATCTAGTCTTGATAAAATTAGAGATTGGTATAGAAGTAACGTCTTCGATTATTGGCAAGGGCTGAGTTTCACTTCCGTAAATGTATGCTAGAGCTATCTAAATGTGATAATATATATTACTCCTTCTGCCTCATTTTATATGATAATAAATCCTCATATTTGTGACGCAAACTGAGAAATGCGCCAATACCTAGATTTACTAGAGCATATCCTACAGGAAGGTGTTCAGAAAGGTGACCGTACTGGAACTGGTACAGTTAGTTGCTTTGGCTATCAATTGCGTTTTGACCTTTCTAAAGGTTTTCCACTACTTACAACTAAGAAACTTCATCTCAGGTCCATTATCCATGAACTTCTCTGGTTCATAAAGGGAGATACTAACATCGCCTACCTGCGAGATAATAAAGTGCGTATATGGGATGAGTGGGCAGATGAACAAGGAGACCTGGGGCCGGTATATGGAGAACAATGGCGCAAATGGAAGAGTACAGATGGGGAGGTGATAGATCAACTAGCCGAAGTCATAGATACAATTAAAAGTAATCCTAACTCGCGGCGTATGATCGTCAGTGCGTGGAATGTAGCAGATCTTCCACATATGGCTCTTATGCCTTGTCACTGTTTGTTTCAGTTTTATGTTGCTGATGGGAAGTTAAGTTGTCAGTTGTATCAGAGATCAGCAGATACATTTCTTGGGGTACCTTTTAATATTGCGTCATATGCTCTGCTCACGATGATGATAGCTCAAGTGTGTGATCTTGATTATGGAGAGTTTGTACATAGCTTTGGTGATGTGCATCTATACAGCAATCACCTAGAGCAAGCTAAGCTGCAGTTGACCCGTGCTCCAAGGGCACTTCCTACTATGAATATTAACCCTAAGATTAAGAATATAGAGGACTTCACTATTGAGGATTTTGAGCTGGTTAATTATGACCCTCATCCACATATCAGAGCGGAGGTCTCTGTTTGATTATTTGTACTAGATCTTAATAAGATTGGGCTCAAGCTTATATTGTAATATATATGGTCGGAAAAGTATTTTTGCTGCGAAAATCGAGTCATATTACTCAAATTTATATGCATAAAAGGGGAAAAATGATAAATTCATCGCGCATCCACCTTATCATTTCAGTCTTCCTTTTTTCCGCCATTACGCTTGGTGCACAGCCTAGTGTAGATGCTGGAAAAACGACCTTTAGAAATTACTGTGGTTCATGTCATGCCACTGATATGAAGACTGCTGCCACAGGTCCTGCGCTTGGAGGAGTAGAAGACAGATGGGCGGACTATCCCCAGGAAGAATTATACGCTTGGATAAGAAATAGTCAAAAGCTGATAGCAGATGGGCATCCTAGAGCTGTAGAACTTTGGGATACGTGGAAGCCGACAGTTATGACGGCATATCCGAATCTGACTGATGACGAGATAGCATCCGTGCTATTATATATTACCGATCAGTATACCAAAGTACCTGAAGATGGACCAGGCCCAGGTGATCCATCTGGAGCTTCTAGCGAGACGAATTATAACTGGCTATACTGGATTCTTTTCACACTTCTTGCAGCGCTTGCTCTTATTTTGACAAGAACTATAGGAAGTCTGGACAAAGTAGCTGCTGCCAATGAGGGGCGTACCATTGTTGAGCGACCACTCATTCAGAGGATCTTCTCCAAGCAGAATGTTTCCTTTTTGATATTTGTAGCTGTAGTCTTCGGTGGCTACCAAACTGTGAATAACGCTATAGCCCTTGGGCGCCAGCAGAACTATCAACCAGACCAACCCATCAAATTTTCTCACGTGACCCACGCTGGAGAAAATCAGATAGACTGTCAGTATTGTCATGATGGTGCTAGAAGATCTAAACACTCAGTGATCCCTGCTGCTAATACATGTATGAATTGTCATAGTGCTATACAGGTAGGCTCCAAGTATGGTACAGCAGAGCTGACCAAGATATATGCGTCTGTTGGATACGATCCGGCTACAGGAGCATACATAGACAACTATGAAAACTTGGATAGAGAAGCTATCAAAGAGATTTATACAAAGTGGATCTCTGATAACTATCTACTAGCATCTGGGCTTACCAAGCTAGATAAGAAAGGAGATAGACTAGTCGACCAACAGTGGTCAGACTTAGTATCATCGCTGACTAATGATCAGAAGAAGAGTATATAC
>CAYYBR010000351.1:0-3660 GCA_964470035.1 uncultured Saprospiraceae bacterium | reverse complement strand
AGATATAACTACTTTGTTTCTTTTATAAACTCTGCGTTCTCGCAGTTTCATGACACATTTAGTAAAGCAACTACTTATCAATCTTATACAAGGTATGTTTTAGCAAAGGGCTATCTGCTGGCAACTGTGGATGATCAAAAAATCCTATGTGGCTCATTCCGATCTTTTGCATGACGCGTTCGCTTCTGACATTATTGGGTATTGTCATCGAATAAATCGTTGATAGTCCTAGATAGTCAAAAGCATAATCCAGAGCTGCCTTTGCTCCTTCTGTTGCCAGTCCAGCACCCCAAGAGGAAGGTTTTGTCCTCCACAATATCTCAGTCCAATCAGTCTCTCCATGTAAAGCAAAGTTGGGCGAGTTAAACCCTATCAAACCTATAAATTCAGGATGATCTTGATCGATTCGATCTACTGCCCATGCGCCGTACCCTCTCTCTTTTATGTAGGCTTGTACCCGATCATATAACTTATCACTCTCTTCAGTACTGAGGACGTCAGGAAAGTGTTCCATCACTTGTGAAGACGCATTTAGTCCTTGCAGTGCGATGCGATCTTCCTCCGTCCAAGTTCTAAAGCGCAAACGCTTAGTTGTAAATACGACATTTGACATGATTGTAGCTATGTTTTTAGGTTCTATACTAGAAGCAACTTAGAGCATTCTACATTCTTGGGAACATCATTGTCTTATGAAAATCACTGAAGTGGTAGCAGCTCCATTTCTTTCCTGCAAATCAATTATAAAATAACAGAGTTCTGCCCACCAGCTTTTTATGACTTACTCGTTTCACTTAGTGGCTTAAAGCAATAATCATAATGAGGCCGGTGCTTAAAAAACCAAATTGATAAACCTATGATAACCATCCCTGCAATTACATACCATTTGTTCTCTGAAAGCTTATCGATGTTGTCCATCATTACCTCTGCACAGAAATAACCAAAACCACCGATGACGGCCACCCACAATGCTATGGCTATGGCTGAGTGGATCCCAAATCTCACGTAGCTGATATTGCGTAGTCCAGCCATCAGTACGATCACTGTAGACATGCCATATAGAAATTTATAGATAGTCAAAATAGCAAAAGGACGCTTATCAAACCAAACACTGGCGTTATCCAATTTTGCTTTTAGTGCTGGTTTCTTATCCAATAACTTAACGCCTCGATTCTTTGCTAAAAAGAATTTGATCCATTCTTTGGTATAGGCACCAAAAAAAGCAGCCACTAATCCCCAATAATAGTTAAACAAGCCCATCTTGGCGCTTAGCACTGAAGTCAGCAGCATAATCTCACCTTCTAGAAAGGTGCCTAAGTAGGTAGCCAGTAAGCCGCAGGCTTCATATAAACTCTCTAGCATTTATAACTTATTTACTTTATTGACACTGTAGTTGTTGAGTTCTTTTGTTTGACCATTTGGTAAATTGAGTTGGACTCCTGTGATAGTCGGATCTTGCCCTAGACCAAATGTCAAAGTTGCAGTCTGATCACTCACAAGTCCTTCTCCTATCACGTACACATCTGATAAGATACTCCCATCATTTTTAGTCACCGTGATTTTGCTGCCAACAAACTCGGCTGTCTCTGGTAATCTAAATGCGATATAGTTAGCATCCCCACCTTTGTTGATATGTGCTTGCGATTGGCCAGCAAGGTTAGTAAACACCAGATCTGGATATCCATCTTGATTAAAATCACTTGTGAGTGGTGTAACGGCATAGTTCTCATTAACAACTTCAGCTTGCTCTTCTACTGCTGCAAAAGTTCCATCAGGTCTTTGTAATAAAAATCTACCTGGCAACTTAAAAAGCTTATGTGGTGGAAAATCTACATAGTTTTCTGCGACGACAAGATCTTGTCTTCCGTCTAAGTTGAAGTCCTGAAAGATCGCTCCCCACGAAAACTCAAAGTCAGCTACTTTAGCTTCCTTGGCAACATTGGTGAAAGTAAAATCTCCATTATTTTTAAATAATAACCAGTCACTGATAAACTCATCGGTCTCCGCCAGATCTCCTCTCGCAAGAAATGTAGGTACTGAACTACCTGTGTTAGAGAAGAAAAAATCGATGTTTCCATCGCTATCATAATCACCCACCGCTATCCCCATAGGATAAGCATATTTACCAGTCGTGGGATTAGATTTTTTAATAAATGATTTACCACCTTGGTTCTTATATGTTCTAACCTCGCCTGTGTCATGAGCCGCCACAAGATCCAGGTATCCATCACTATCAATATCTACAAAAACTGCACAAAAGGTATTATGTACATATGTCAAACCATACTCAGCAGTCATATCTGTGAATGTATTGTCACCATTATTTATCATCAGAAGACTACTACCACCATAGTTAAAATCTTTAAAGATTGTTTGACCTTCCATCCTGTCCAACTTGATGTAAGCACTAACAAACATATCTGCATCACCGTCATGATCTATGTCCCCAAGGGTTACGGAAGCAGCAACTGATTTTTCGTTTAAGGGTACATTAATTTTGTTGACTTCAAAACCAGAGCCTGTGTTTCTATACCAAACCACACCGTAATCTCCGGTCAATAGGAGATCATTATAACCATCAGCATCTAGATCAAATGATACAGCTCCGAAAGTACTAGTGTTCTCAGGCTTGACAGGCAAACTCATCTTAGAAGTACTAAAACCTCCATCCTCATACTCTAATATTACGTCTTGTTGAGTAACGCCACCAGCTAGAAAGACTTCGTCTATACCATCATTGTCGACGTCTATCATAGCTGATCCCATGATTGGTAAAGACTTTTTATTATCAAAGATGTTATTCCACTCTAAATTTGATTTTTCGAAAACAGGAATTTCTGATTCGGGCACAGAATAATCACATCCGTGAAAATCTTTTCCATAATTATGATCTGGCACATCCTCCACAGAGCAGATTCCGCTGAATTTGCCCCATTCTGTCTTAGGATAAGGGTTTGCAGAATCTGATTTAAAAAAGAAAAGTATTGCGATCACAGCGATAGCTATGATTGCCAATAGTATTAAAACTATTTTTTTCATTTTGTCTTTAATTTATTGAGTTGTAAAAGCAATATTCCAAAAAATATAAAATGTGTCACATTCATCGCTATAGGAGCTATATGATACCCCAATGGCTTGAACCATAAAAGTGAGGATATTACAATTGCGAGTAGGATTATTGGATTAAATATGGCGAGCCATTTTGGCAAGCCTTGTTTGTTTCTCATTATTACCGCCACATACAGAATCGACACTGTGGCCACTAAGCCTCTTAATGCCCAAACTAAAATCTGATAATGCTCCTCATAAGATTGCATATAGAAAGAGTGATCGGGTGTGCCCACACTTTTTTGCAATACCTCTGCAGCAAAATATCTAGAAGACACCCAGACGCCACCGACAGAAAACGAAAGCACACCAGCTATAAATAATAGCCGGGCCAGCAAAGGACTTGTAGGCTTAAAAATATTCTTTAGACCATAATATCCAGCAAAATACAATGGCGCTCCAAATACAACCAAGAAATGCCCCTTAGAAGCACGTTCTAAAGGTACGTCTTGCAGCATACTGATCTCTCCACCTGGGCCAGTTGGTAGATAATGCAGGAGGTATTCGCCTATACCCACTATGATGCTGGCCAATATGCCTATTATGAGTAATTGT
>CAYYBR010000350.1:0-3699 GCA_964470035.1 uncultured Saprospiraceae bacterium | reverse complement strand
TCATATGAATTTATATTGAGTTTCTTCTCAGCACCTTAATGTAAAAGGGTATATATTCGTCAACGGTAATAGTCATTTTGTCTACTCAAAGAAATAATTAGATGCGGCAGCTAAAGATTACGAAGTCCATAACGAACCGTGAAAGCCAATCTCTAGAAAAGTACCTACAAGAAATAGGTAAAGTTGATCTCCTTACACCCGAAGAAGAAGTAGAATTAGCCAAAAGAATTAAAGAAGGTGATCAAGAAGCTCTTGAGCGCCTGACCAAAGCCAACTTGAGATTTGTCGTCTCTGTTGCAAAACAATACCAAAATCAAGGTTTGTCCTTAAGTGATCTAATCAATGAGGGGAACCTAGGTCTTATCAAGGCAGCGCAGCGCTTTGATGAAACAAGAGGATTTAAATTTATATCCTATGCGGTATGGTGGATTAGACAGTCTATCCTGCAAGCTCTTGCAGAGCAATCTCGTATAGTTAGACTACCGCTTAATAAGGTGGGGTCTCTAAATAAAATCAACAGAGCTTTCTCGGAGTTAGAACAGGAGTTTGAGCGTGAGCCTTCTTCCAGTGAGTTGGCTGAGCTGCTCGAAATACCTACAGAAGAGGTTGAAACAACCTTAGGTGTGGCAGCAAGACACGTGTCTATGGATGCACCTTTTGTTGATGGAGAAGACAATAGTCTTCTCGATGTTCTAGAGAATAGCGCAACTCCAGGCACAGATACTGGATTAGAGTATAGTGCTTCCCTGCGTACAGAAATAGAAAGATCACTTGGTACTCTTACAGAGCGCCAATGTGATGTGATTAAGCTATATTTTGGTATTGCTGCCGAGCATCCAATGTCTCTTGAAGACATCGGTGAGAGATTTGGCCTTACTCGAGAAAGAGTAAGGCAAATAAAAGATAAAGCGATCAACAAACTGAGGTCTTCGTCGCGTAGTAAGCTTCTTAAGCATTACTTAGGCGCCTAGACCTAACAGAATAAAAATTATTGGAAGGAAGAAAAATTACTTTTTCTTCCTTTTCTTTTTGACCACTTTTTCCGTGGGATTAATTACTGATGGAGGTCTGTTGATTGATTCTTCCAAGGAGATAAATGTCTCGGTACGCTGGATGCCCTCTATTTGCTGCACCTTAGTTGACAGAATCTCTCTTAGGTGATCTGTATCCCTGCATATCAGACGAGCAAATATGCTATAATTGCCTGTTGTATAGTGAGCAGATACCACTTCAGTTATCTCATTTAAGCTGCTTATTACTTGTGAGTAATACTGGCTCTTCTCAAGAAAGATACCAACAAAGGCTATGACGTCGTACCCCAACTTGGTAAAGTCCACTTTCAACTTACTGCCGGTGATGACTCCCATCTCCGTTAGTTTTTTTAATCGTACATGGACTGTACCTCCTGATACATTTAATTCTTTTCCTATTTCGGCATAGGATGTTTTAGCATCTTCGAGCATCATTGCTATGATACTCAAATCAGTCTTATCTAATTTCATGGTAGTTTTTAAAAAAGTAAAATTTAATAGAACGAGGCGAATATAAGAAGATCAAGATGTGTTCTTTGATTTTTTAGCTCTAAAATATAAGAACCCACCTTAAAAGATATCATTGAGTACTTTTGCCGTCATTTACAGATCTTCATTATGAAGCCATCCTTAGATCGCGATTCATATCTGCTGCCACTTATCATTGGACTTGTAAGTGCGATAAGTATAATCATAGGCATGAGATTACAGCAGTCGCTTGTGAGAGATGGATATAATACATCTTCTGAGCTGGAGAGTGACCCTGTAACAGCCATATATGAAACAACCGAACATATTAATTCTAAGTACTACGGCAATCCCTTAGACTCTTCTTTTTCAGATGAGGTAATTGAAAGTATCATCGAGCAGCTTGATCCTTATAGTCACTATTTTAAGCCGGATCAAGATGAGTTTTATGAAAGATATATGAATGGGCAGTATGCTGGCATCGGTATAGAGTTTATAGAGTATCGAGATACCATTTTTTGCTATGATGTAGTTGCTGATTCACCAGCTGATAAAGCGGGCATAGTTGAGGGCGATTTTATTTTTCAGATAGATAGTGCTTCATTCTTAGGAAGCGAGGCTAATCTTGATAGTTTGGTAAGTTTTTTAAGGAGTACAGATGGCACGATGCAAGTGTCGCTTGGAGTAAGTGGTAGCGCAGAAGTACGATCTCTCGAGTTAACACCACTTGACATAAATCTTCCTTTGATAGATGATTATATTTTATCCAATGGCACTTCATACGTTTCTTATGTAAAGATTCATAGATTTTACAAATCCGTGTATCAAGATTTGATGCAAGCTTTAGAAAGACATAAAGATGCTTCTGGATTTGCTCCTCCATATTTGATTATAGATGTTCGAGACAATCCCGGTGGTGTTGTCGAGGAAACCATGAAGATTTTGAATCAACTCTTTGACGAGAAAGACGTCAGATTACTTGAGACAATTAGTCGCAACAGCGTTTCTCAAGTATATAAGACGAACGGTCGTAGCTTTCTAGATATAGACAGAGTAGTAGTAATATGCAACGAAAAATCTGCTTCAGCTAGCGAGATCCTTGCAGGCGTTCTACAAGATCACAATCAGGCAGTTCTTGTTGGAAGTCACACTTTTGGGAAAGGTCTTATTCAGCAGAATTATACCTTATCTAATAATGGATCTATAAATCTTTCTATAGGTGAGTATATCTTGCCTTCTGGACGTAGTATTTATAAGAATAAAGTTGATTCGATATTTTATTCGGTTGACGGTAAGCGCAGATTGCCAATAGAGAAAAAAGGGATAGGAGCAGATATAGATGTCAAGGATTGCGATCCATCTAGCGAAGATTTAACAGAAGTAAAGAAACTAGTGGCAGCTAATAAAGCTTGGACGGCTAGCAAGCGCAGATCCTTATTTGAGACTAATGCGGAGATATCTAATATTGTTGGAGTTGATTCGTCCTGTACGGATCAGTACCTAAAGAGATTGAAGTGGCAGATTCTAGATAAGGCTTTGAATCCTGGGGATACACTCAAGATAGAGGATTTAGACTTTCATATTCAAACCTCTCTAGAGGTAATACTAGACCCTGATTATATTCATCGATTCGAACAATCCAATTAAAGTCTTAAAAAGTCTAGTTCACCCTTTTTATTGAAAGTGGCTATGACAGACGGGAGTTGTTGATTTTCCTTGTCAAGAAGTGGGCTGATACTGTGATCTACCATCTCTTTCAGCTCATCCGATATGTTCTCATATTTCTCTGGAGTAGGTTGCCCTGCTATATTGGCTGAAGTGGATATAAGCGGTTGTTTGATTGTGCCGATTACTCCATTGCAAAATTCGTCATGGGTTACTCTGATGCCTATCGTCTTCTCTTCATTCAGCAGATATGAGGGCACTTCGGCAGATGCCTCGTAAATGATAGTTAAGGGTTGTGTATGATGAGTAAGTAATGTCTCCACACGAGGATGGATGTAAGTGATGTATTTTTTTAACATGCTTATCGAATCAACAAGAAGAATAAGGGGTTTAGATCTCTTGCGATTCTTTATTTCATATATTCTTTCAACGGCACTTTCATTCTGCATATCACACCCGATCCCCCATATCGTATCACTTGGATATAATACAACATGACCTCGCTTAAGGGCTTTTACGCAGTTCTTAATTTCTT
>CAYYBR010000349.1:0-3709 GCA_964470035.1 uncultured Saprospiraceae bacterium | reverse complement strand
GTGTAGGCTTTTATCCATACTATGAATGTACAAGAATATGCTCTGCAACCCGCAAGGCATTAGCGCTAATCGTCAAAGACGGATTCACGGCAGCCGAAGTGGGCATGAATGAGCCATCCACTACATACAGATTATCCAAACCTCTAAACTTACAGTTGCGATCTAGGGGCGCTGTGTTATGGTCATCACCCATCCTCACGGTACCCACTGTGTGTGAAAAAGTCCGGATATGGTGGACATAGCTCGATAGCGCTCCCGAAGCCTTCATGATCTTTTTGGCCTGATCGATGAGCACCTTGATAGCAGCTTGATCTCTATCAGAGTATTCGTGTGAGACCTCGGGTGCTGCCATACCGTTTTTCTGCGGCAGGCTATGGTT
Source organism: uncultured Saprospiraceae bacterium (assembly GCA_964470035.1). GTDB lineage: Bacteria > Bacteroidota > Bacteroidia > Chitinophagales > Saprospiraceae > JAJRXG01. Next base: position 3,330 of record CAYYBR010000349.1, on the reverse strand, counting down.
TAACTTGATGTAGTTCTGGTACTGTGGCTGATCCTCAGCTATCGCTAGCAAACCAGTAATCAGTTTCACAGCCATGCCGAGTACCTTGCCAAGTGGCTTGGGGGCTTCTCGCTCTACAAGTCCTCTAGGTGGAGTAGGCACTTGCTGTAGACTTCCGATCCGTGTACCATCAAAATCTACGCTTGGATGCCCCAGATAGTAGTCCATGATGGCGAGTTCTTTGTGGTATCTCTTCTGTTTGTCGGCAGTACCAGGGAAAATACCAAAGACGATAGCATTAGTATGTCTCATGAGATAGCGACCTATGCTACTACCGGCGGGATTCACCTTGTCTAGTTCTGAGTTGAGCAAGATATGTGGCGAGGCTAAAGCCCCAGCACTTAAGACGACCTGACGTCCTCTTACAACCACCTTCTCATCTGACCGCAGGTCTAGACATTGGATCTCCGAGATAAGAGATCCTTCATGGTCGAGTCGATGGACGATGGTATTAGCTAATATCTTGACCTGCCCTTCACTCATCTTTTTGAGCAGCATCGTATCCAGATCATTTTTAGCCGAGATAGCGCATGCAAAAGTGTCGCAGGTCGTACAGAGCTGGCAGACAGCTCGGTTGGTATCCTGATAGTTGATGGCCAGTGGAAGGTGAAAGGGGTGGAGCCCTAGCGACTCTGCAGCATCTTTTATCGTCGTACTGATATCAGCGTACGGAGCAGGCCGCTGTGGAAACTCAGAGGATCTACTAGGTTCTGTCGGATCTATGCCAGACTCACCAGCTATGTTGAGCAGGTGCTCGGCTTCACCATAGTACTTTTCTAGATCGTTATAGCTGATCGGCCATGAAGCACCAGAGTCGCCTACGATATCTTCGGGTGGATCGAAGTCTGCCTCTCTCATCCTAAAAGATACACCACCATAAAACAGGGAAGGGCCTCCTACTGCGGTATATGCTCCCATGAGCGGCTTATTACCTCCTTTGATGACTCTATAAGGATTGGATTTGTCATAGTTGGGTGTTAGGTCGATAGAGCCCATGCTCCCCCAGTTTTCTGGCCCTCTCTTCACCCAATCCCCACGCTCGATGATAATCACTGACTTGCCAGCTTGTGACATCTTATGCGCCATCATCGTTCCCCCAAATCCACTTCCAACGATAACCACGTCGGCTTCATGTATAGTCATAGATCGTTCCTTAAGATGGCAAGTTAAAAGGTTTTAAGTAGCTCATTTGCTTGTATATTCACTTATCAATTACTTCTTAGATGAGTGACACTTGCGTAAATGATTTAATTCAGCAACTCGGTGCAGATCGCGTGCTTACCGGTAGTTCTCTTGATGACCGATATGAGCATATCTGGCGCATGGACAAACCCCTAAAAGCGCTTGCCATGGTGATACCTCGTACTACCGAGGAGGTCTCCTTGATTATGAGCATATGCCACAATCACGATCAACCGGTAAGTATATTCGGAGGACTTACTAATCTGACAGGAGCTACTGAAGTTTCTTCTGATGAAATCGTCATCAGCCTCGAAAAACTCAACAAGGTCATCGGTATAGACGAGCAGGCTAGGACGATGACGGTGGAAGCCGGGGCCATCTTAGAGAACATACAAGCTGCTGCCAAGGAAAAAGACTTCCTCTTTCCGCTGAACTTTGGCGCCAAAGGCTCTGCACAGATAGGAGGCATCATCGCCACCAATGCAGGAGGGTTAAGAGTGCTTCGATTTGGGATGACCCGACAGCTGGTTTTAGGACTCGAGGTCGTGCTAGCAGATGGTACAGTCTTGTCTTCCTTAAAAAAGATCATCAAGGATAACGCCGGGTATGATCTCAAACAACTGTTCATCGGCTCCGAAGGCACACTCGGCATCGTTACAAAAGCCGTTCTTCGTTTGCACGAATTACCTCGAAGCAGGGTCAGCGCCTTTATAGGTGTCAATGGATATGATAAGGTAACCGACCTCCTCAAACACATGGATAGAGGATTTGCTGGACTCTTAAGTGGATTTGAATTGATCTGGCAAGGTTGTTATAAGGCGATGACATCGCCCAATACATCTGCGAGGCCTCCTCTGCCTGATAACTTCGAATACTATGTGCTAGTAGAAGGGCTCGGAAGCAACCAAGAAAAAGACCAAGCTTTACTAGCGTCCTTATTAGAACAAGCTCTAGAAACAGAACTCATAGAGGATGCAGTGATGGCCCACACACAATCAGACATGGAGTGGTTCTGGAAAATCCGTGAAGACGTTCATGCCTTCACACACAAGTACGAACACCAGCAACACTTTGATATCAGCATGCCGATCTCTTCTATAGGAGAGGTCATCGGTCAAATCAATGATGAACTCTTATCGCTAGATGAAGTAAATGCTTCATTTTGCTTCGGTCACGTAGCAGATAGCAACATCCACATCATGGTGGGCAAGTTATCAGGTGACTCCCAGCTCACTAAAGACATTAATCAAATAGTATACAGTCCATTATTAGCAATAGGGGGCTCTGTGTCAGCCGAACATGGTATCGGCATCCACAAGAAAAGCTATCTATCTATGTGTAGAACACCAGAGGAAATCCAACTCATGAAAACACTGAAGATGGCGCTCGACCCTCAGGGTATACTCAACCGAGGAAGGGTCTTTTGATTATAATCGCAGTATTCTGCTCAAGATGAAATTATAAAATATTAGTGCTCTGGATAGGTTTCTAAACTCCAGAAACCCAGTTTATTCTTTCTATAAAAACTGACAGATGACACCTGCCATCAAACCAACACTTACCGTCCAGTAACCCACATGGATGAAGATGTACTTCCAAGGCTTTCTTTCGAACAAAGCTGGGATACCGATCATGGCCAGAGAAAGTATAAATCCATTCTCTAAGCCATGTATCACACCATGACCGAAGGTCCTATGACGATCGCCAAAGCGCTCCAAATAGTCAGCTGTAAATCGACTAAATTCTGATGCCGGGTCTTCCAGCGCGGGATCATGAAAAAACAACTGAAAGATAGAAAGCTGGTGAACCGTCGCAAAGGATAATAAGTAGGCAACAAGAAGACCAAAAAGGTAGGTGAACGCAAAGATCTTGATCATGCCACCCGCCTTCGTCTGTTCTTCAGTTACACCCGAGACTCGCATCCAAGTCTTTCCAAAAACTGCTGGCGAATACCACAGAGCACCCACTAACAAGGGGATGACTCCTGCGATTGGTATGATAAGTACATTGACGTAGTTAGTAAATGTTTCCATAAGATTCAGATGATGGTTCAATATAGTGAAGTGCGGATGCTTATCTGCAGAAGTCTTTGTTAATAGAACATTGGCG
>CAYYBR010000348.1:0-3730 GCA_964470035.1 uncultured Saprospiraceae bacterium | reverse complement strand
GTGGTGAGTTGGCGCCATTATTCCAGCCTATCCTTCTGTCGTGTACTTTGGCCGTATCGACATCCAAAGAGAGTTTTTTGATATCTCCAACTGGATGATGTATCAAGAAGGTCGTATCTGGTAGATGATCTAGCTCTCGGTTCCATCCTGCATAATGCACATTGGCCTCCATGGGGATATCAGTTGTGATCCTTAAGAGCATCATATCTGTATCCTCCCATTCTGCTACTCTCTCAGCCCCTTGTATCTGAAAAGGAAAAGGTTCTTCTTCTGGGTTTGCACAACTGAAACTCTCATAGTTAAAATCAAAAAACCACATATCGAAAAGTGGTGTTATTGTTCCCTCTGGAGGTCTCAGACAGTGAAATGCCGTGAGCACATATGGCGTTCTATCCCCACTTGTATTATTAAGTAGTGTTCCAGTACAAAGGGCAACTCCTTCTTCAGCCACCATCCTAATCCTCATCACGGACCTTTTTACATCCACGAGGGATTCACCTTCGTCGCAGTTGATATTTCTATGACAATCAAATGAAGCACCAAAGCCAAGGTTTAGAGCGACTTCATTCACAGGGCTGGTGTACACCTGCTGTATATCCAAACTCTTAATCTTACTCTCAGTAGAAAGATCTATGTCACCAGAAAAAGGGCCTATCATAAGTCTTCCCGAGGCTTTGACATCTCCGCTGTTATATACTATAGGCGCCCAAAGATCTTGTGTAGATGTAACTACTAGTTCTTCTTGATCACCAAGTCTGACATCATTAAATATCACATAGGTCTCGCTAGTCAGTCCCACTATAAGATGAGCTTCATTCGAACTTTCATCACTCGAGGTAAATATCAATTCGGTATCGGACTTACTCTTGTCAAGAACAGGTACAGCGATAAAGTTATCTGGATAAAAATTGGCTGACTTCTGTTTGAGACTCTTAACATCACCTGAAAGGTCAAGCGTATTAGTCTTTTCTTGTGAGCTAACCGACTGATTACTAGCGAGTAGGAAGAGAAAAGTCAGTATAGACAGAACAGAACTACTTTGGATCATATAAGCCAAGCTATTATTCGAACGAGGGCGCAAAGCTAGTGTTATTCGGCTAATAAATATGTCGACAAGATTGCATGATTATCGATCATATAATATACTGCCAAATTAAAATAAGGCAGAAAGAGATAACAACTAGAACCATGTATAAATCAAAAATGGTGCTAAAAGTTAATTCACTTTCGTAAATGTTTTCTACAAGACCTTATTCAGGACATCCTTCGAGATAAACTTGATAAGTGGTGCCGAGATCTATATTAAATCCAGGACTCATAGTTGCACCGAGTCTGGCGTCTATGGTAAGTCTGCTATTAGCTGAAGACCTATTAGATAAAATGGCTTCTTGATTAGTTTCATGTCTCAACACTTGACCATCTGTGATATCGTCCGTAGGTGATAACAACACAATAGGATTATCACAATCTGATATAGTCAACTCGTCAGAATCAGTGGCAGGACAAATACTATCTGAGTCGATGATGAAAGAGATGATGTTAGATTCTCCAAAGTCACAACAAGACATATTTCTTGCACACCTCAGGAAGTAGGTATCCTCATCTATGACCCCAGGATCGAGTGTTGGTTCGGTCTCCCCTTCTATCATAAACCAAATCACACCGAGGTTTAAGTTAGTTGCATTGAAAGGTTCGCCATTCTCATCAACTTCAGTCGAGTATATCCACATGTATTCGATAAAGGCACAATCACTTGCAACAGGACTTACTTCTTCGATCAAAGGAAGATTACAACCAGCTGGTACAAATATTTCTTCAGCTCCATCCACGCCTATTGATCCAAAATTATCGAGAGCTACGCACTGATCAAACTCATATGTTATGACCTGAACGCATGAACTTTGATTACCGCAATCGTCGGTAAATACATAAGTTCTTTCTACTTGCCTCTCTTCAAAAAATCCACCAAGAACGTCACAAAACTCTGGAACTAAGAAATCACTATAAGACAATGATATCTCACTCTCGGCTGAACAATTATCAGTAACGTCCTCTCCTGTTAATGCTGATATTTCACCAACATTTGCGAAAGCGGGAAGAACACAAATATCCATATCCGCAGTAATCGTCACATCCCAATCTGTTGGACATACAGGCCCCACATTATCAGCGACAACCTCAAAAGACCGTGTACAAAAGTCAATGATTTCGTTGTTTGCAGAATTGACAAGTCTCCAAGTTACTTCCGTTATACCTCCGCAGGATAATGGTGCCGCAGAGTTTTCATCAAAAACACCAATGACCTCACATCCTCCACCTCCAAACTCAGTTAACCATGCTGCAAATGCAACATCAATATCTGATTGTAAAGCACAAGAAGGCATGCTGAAGTCCGGAGGGCATATGATTGGATTGACAACGCAGATTACGACCGGGTCGTTAGTTGGATCTCCATCTACTAAGCCTAATCCATCTCCTGTCTCGGTGTCATTTTGTCCAGCATCTGATACATCTATAATATTTATACCACTAGGAGTTGTTGCACTTACTGTGGCAGTGTTTTCTACAAATCCTGTATTGCCATCTTGGAGCTGAATTTCATAAGAAGCTGTAAAAGTCGCATTATCGGACATCCCAGCATCTAAGCTATCCAGTGATCCTTCTACAGATGTTATCAGATCCGATATGGTTAGATCATAGAGTGTAGTATTACCGAGATTTTGAACAAGGAATGCATAGTTAATTATATCTCCCGGATCCACCACCCCATTATTGTTTACATCAATGACAGAAGATATAGACTTGAACAAAACTATTGAGTCTACTTGAGTTAACGGCGTATTGGTCTTATCGTCATCTCCGCCAAGTTCATCCGATGGATTTGTACTATCCGAGATGTCCATTGCACTATCACCTTCTACCGTCACACCACTCACTGAGGCAGAGTTACATACATTTCCAGTATTAATGTCTTGTTGAGTGACGATGTAGAAACCAGAACAAAGAGATGCACTCCCAACATCTAATGAAGTACTATCGCAGACCAAACTATCGTCGAGTAAAGAGTCAGTCAACTCTATATTTTCAAGAAAAGCATTACCTGTGTTTGTTACCTCAAATTCATAAAATATAGTATCGCCCGCTAGTGGAAATCCATCTCCAGACTCAACCAACATACTTCCTTTTGTTAGTTCTAGTTGTGGTTGTTTGGGGATAAAGATTATAGTTTGTTCGTGCATTGAAATATTTCCAGCACAATCTACACTTGTCCAAGAATTGACGATAATCAAGGTGTCTTCAGATATACTAATTGTGTCTTGATTAAATAGTACTGAGACTTCTTCTCCACAATTATCGGTGGCAGTTACTCCAGGATCGCCAGGAACCTCAGCGACGCATAAAGCGGTCAAATCTTGAGGTGTTTCACTAAACACTGGGCCTTCTTGATCTGCAATAACTACTTCTTGAGTATGAGTTGTTGTATTACCAGCGCAGTCAGTTGCGGTCCATATATTAATGACAGTTCCACTACCAATGCACATAGGACTTTCGCTCTGTGTATAAACTACTGTTATTGGCTCTCCACAATTGTCCATTGCCGTTACTCCTTGTTCTCCCGGCACATCTGAGAGACAAACCACTGTTATGGCCGATGGCATTGCACTTAGCTCTGGTGCTATGTTGTCATCTATTGTTATTACTTGTTCGTGCGTTGTGACATTACCCGCGC
>CAYYBR010000347.1:0-3740 GCA_964470035.1 uncultured Saprospiraceae bacterium | reverse complement strand
CTTATAATGTGTACGATATTTGTAAGGGAAGATTAATTTGATAGACCAGAAGACATATACTGAAGAGATGGACATACAGATGGTAGACTTGATTGCTCAATATAGAGCAGTAAAGAATGAGATTGATAGCGCCATTCAGGATGTTTTGAATTCAGCAAGGTTCATAAAAGGTCCTATAGTACAGTCCTTCGAGGAGGAGCTCTCCGAGTTCCTGAGTGGTGCTAGTGTTATAACATGTGCCAATGGTACTGATGCACTTCAGATTGCCTTAATGTCACTTGGTCTTAAGCCGGGTGATGAAGTTATCGTGCCAGCGTTTACTTATGTGGCTACAGCGGAAGTTATAGGGTTACTCGGACTTCGGCCGATAATGGTAGATGTGGATCCTGATTTTTTTAATACGGATGTGAGCTTTATTGCATCTCATATAACACCTCGGACAAAAGCTATAGTGCCAGTTCATCTTTATGGTCAATCATGTGATCTAGGCCCGATAATGAAATTGGCGAAAGATCATGATTTATATGTTATCGAAGATGCTGCTCAGTCAATAGGGTCAAAAGTGTATATGAATGATGAATGGCACCATTCAGGTACTGTCGGGCATATCGGATGTACCTCTTTTTTCCCTTCTAAGAACCTAGGTTGTTATGGTGACGGTGGAGCACTTTTTACGAGAGATAAATCCCTGGCTGAGAAAATTAAAATGATTGCCAATCATGGTCAAAAGAAGAAGTATTACCACTCCGTGATAGGAGTTAACTCAAGACTTGATGCTTTACAAGCAGCTGTACTTAGAATTAAGCTTAGACACTTACGCAAATACTGTGAAGTCAGAAATCAAGTGGCTGATAGTTATGACCAAGCCTTCGCTGACCACGATTTTTTAGCAATACCGAAAAGGTCTACTTATTCTAAGCATGTTTTTCATCAGTATACTCTAAAAGTAGCAGGTGGTCATAGAGATAACTTGAAGTCATATCTTTCGTCAAGACAGATTCCAAGTATGATATATTACCCTTTGCCACTCTATGAACAAGAGGCTTATAAGGAGTTCTACGACGGTGTTGGATTAAAGCATACTGAAAAACTTTGTCGATCAGTTCTTTCACTTCCTATCCACACAGAGATGACTGAAAGCCAGTTAGATTATATCCAGGAAGGCGTCTTGTCATATTTTAGATCAATATAAGTTATGGAGTATTTTGTTCATGAGACAGCTATTGTTGATAAAGATGTAGCTATCGGGTCAGGCACAAAAATTTGGCACTTTTCGCATATCATGACAGGCGCAAAAATTGGTTCGTCATGCAATATAGGCCAGAATGTCGTGGTGTCGCCTCAAGTTATCTTAGGGAACAATGTAAAAGTTCAGAATAATGTATCCATCTATACCGGAGTGACTTGTGGTGATGATGTATTTCTAGGTCCGTCGATGGTATTTACCAATGTAATTAACCCAAGGAGTCACGTTATACGGCGAGGACAGTACACTAAGACGCATGTTGGAAAAGGAGCAAGTATCGGTGCTAACGCCACGATTATATGTGGACATGATATCGGGACCTATGCATTCATAGGAGCAGGTAGTGTAGTTACAAAACCAGTAGATCCGTACGCCCTTATTATAGGAAACCCAGGCAAACAAGTTGGCTGGATGAGTAAATATGGACATCGATTAAATTTTGATGATAATGGTCAGGCGGTTTGTCCTGAAGGCAAGGATACTTACATGTTGAAGAATGATCATGTTTATGCTTTGGAATAAATTATGTTGCATAACTTGCTCATTTATAGCAGAATAAATATTATATTATTTAGATATTTATCCTTAACAATGGAATGCTAAACTCAGATTTCAAAACCTATGAGTATTTATAATGACCTCATCGATAAGAGGAAGACTATCTCGGTAGTTGGATTAGGATATGTAGGTCTACCACTAGCATTGTTATTCGCAAAACACTTTAAAGTCATTGGCTTAGATATTAATAAAGATCGAGTGGATCTGATGAACCAGGGAGTTGACCCTAGCAATGAACTGACCAGTGAGGATTTTGAGGATACGGATATACTCTTCACTTCTAAGGCTGAAGATTTAAAACAAGCGCACTTTCATATCATTGCTGTACCAACAGATATCGATGAACACCAAGTTCCTAATCTAAAACCCATACTCAGCGCCAGTAAAAGTGTAGGTCGGGCACTAAAGAAAGGAGATTATGTGGTATATGAAAGTACTGTTTATCCTGGATGTACTGAAGAAGACTGCCTGCCTATATTGCAACAAGAAAGTAGACTTACTTTATCGGAATCTCAACGTGGACAAGATGGTGGATTTCATCTAGGATATTCGCCAGAGCGCATAAATCCTGGAGATAAGGAACGCTCTTTAGCGACTATATTAAAGATAGTTAGTGGTCACAATAAGCAGTCTTTGAAAGAGATATCAAAAGTTTACGGTCATATTATCAAGGCCGGTATATATGAAGCGTCATCTATCAAGGTAGCTGAAGCTGCAAAGGTGATAGAGAATACTCAGCGAGATATTAATATATCACTGATGAACGAATTAGCTATCATTTTTGATAAGATTGGAATCGATACTAATGAAGTGATAGAAGCAGCGGGGACAAAATGGAATTTCCATAAGTATAGGCCCGGATTAGTGGGAGGGCATTGTATAAGTATTGATCCATTCTACCTTCTATATAAGGCAAAACAGCTAGGGCATGATCCTCAAGTTATAGCAGCAGGAAGGAGAGTGAATGATTATATACCTCACTTTGTAACAAAGAAAGTAGTTCAAGCTCTTATAGAGAAAGAAAAGAATCCTGGAAGATGCAAGGTTCTAGTTATGGGGGTCACCTTTAAAGAGAATGTATCAGATATCCGTAACTCCAAAGTCATTGATTTAATTAAAGAGTTGATGAGTTTTTCTCTTGACGTTCATGTAGTTGACCCTTATGCTTCTGAGGAAGAAGTGAGGTATGAATATGGAATTTCGATGATCGACAAACCTGATGGCCAATATGATGCAATTATCATAGCCGTCGGCCATAAAGATTATCTCAAATTAGAAAAGAATGAATTGGACAAATTGAGTAACGGCGAACTTATATTATTTGATATTAAAGGAATCTTAGACAAAGAGGATTTTGAATCTTATTGGACATTATAATGCTTAGATGGTTGTGATGAATAAAGTAAAAAGGTTTTATACCATAATGCTTTCCCAAATCTCGGACTTCTTAGCAGGTCTAAGCTCGACACCTTCATGGAGTTATGTCCCATCAACGATCATGCAAAGGGCTATACGAGATCTTTCTATTCGCGATTATAGTACTAGAGATTCGATCGTACTGGTTACGTCCAAAGATGGTATAACATATCCTGGTCCTCTTGAAGAATCTGAGTATTTGTGTAGACCTCGACCTCTCAAGCGTGTTAAAAATTATCTGACTGAGCTAAAGCTGGATAAAGACATGACTGATGCTCATGCTGCATTGATTCATAATTTAGTATACAGAAAACAACTAGAGTTTTCTTCATATCCTTATCAAGCGCTTAGAACGAAAAGTCTGAAGACTGGAGATCTATTCATAGACATTGGAGCATTCAGGGGATATGTATCTTTAAAGGCCGCGATCAAAGTTGGACCTCTAGGGAAGGTTTGGAGCTTCGAACCAATTAAGAAGAATTGTGATTTTGTTAAGATGTGTGCGAGTCTTAATCAATTA
>CAYYBR010000346.1:0-3765 GCA_964470035.1 uncultured Saprospiraceae bacterium | reverse complement strand
GAATACCATTGTTTGATATATCTTTATAGTGTTGGAATATTTATACAATTACTATGACAAAACTTACAAAGCGTCAGCATGAGATTCTGAATCTCATATCTGACGAAAGGACTACTCGTGAAATAGCTAACGAACTAGGTTTGGCTATCGGAACAATAGAGGTCCACAGAAAAACTCTCTTCAAAAAATTCGAAGCGAAAAATGTTGCCGGGCTTATAAAAAGAGCCTGTATCAGTGGATTCTTCGATGAAGAAATCAAACAATACAGGCAACCTTCTTGGTAAAAAATAGCGCCGCGTAAGCCGGATTCTGTTAGTAAACCTAGGTTCACTCTCTATCATTTATCTATGCTGTCTACCCCTCTCGGCTCGTCCGAGCAAGACTACCCTTATATAAAGGATCGAGATATACGTGACATTGCAACTCGCAAGGTTTCTCCACTAGTAGTTTGCACTAGCTAGTCGTGGTCTCTTACACCGCGTTTTCACCTTTACTTTCAGCCTAGGCCGAAAGAAGTATAGCTTTCTGTGATACTGTCTGTCCACCTCTTATTATGAGAAGTGGCCCACTTATTACGTGGTACGATGCTCTGCGTTGTCCGGACTTTCCTCTTCTACCTATGTAGAAGCGATAGAGTCTAGCGCTTACGCAAATGTATTTTCTTTTTTGCTTCTTCAAAATGTAATGAGTCTATCATGCGATAGGTATCTTATCACATCAAAGCAAGAAACACCAATATGAATGTATACATACGATGCGTACTCATAAGTATTATTAGTATTAGTTGTTGCTTGCTCTCCTGCAATAAAGCACAGAAGGATGGATCTCTAGTTCGGCCTAACATCGTTTTTATCATGTCAGATGATCATGGCTATCAAGCCTTAAGTGCCTATAGTGATCACCTTATGACTACGCCTAATATAGATCGTATAGCCAGCGATGGCATGCTATTCTCTAATGCCTGCGTGACAAACTCTATCTGTGCGCCTTCAAGGGCAGTTATACTTACAGGGAAACATAGTCATATAAATGGTAAGATCGACAATCACTTTCCTTTCGATACTACTCAGATAACATTTCCACAACTCCTACAGAATGAAGGATATCAAACAGCCATGTTCGGCAAGCTTCATTTTGGAAATAATCCAAAGGGCTTCGATCAATTTAAAATCTTACCAGGACAAGGCACCTACTATAATCCCGACTTCATCACCAAAGACAGTGGAAAGATCAACATCCAAGGATATACTACAGATATCATCACGGACTTGACACTCGATTGGCTAAATCATGAAAGAATAGAAGACAAACCATTTCTTCTTATGTACTTGCATAAGGCACCACATCGAGAGTGGCTGCCAGCTAAAAGACATTATAGCGAGTATATCAAGAAGACTTTCCCAGAGCCTTCTACACTTTTTGATGACTATAGCGGCCGCGGCAGAGCTGCGAAAGAGGCCGAGATGAATCTTCTTACACATATGAATTGGGCGGGGGATTCTAAGATTCCACCTGAGGTGATGGATGAACTCGGTATAGAACAGACGATACACTGGGATAAAAAAGCTTTTGACAGGGAAGTAGGACGTATGAATGTCTCTCAGCGCGCTGACTGGGATAAAGTATATAGTCCTATGATCGAGGACTTCAAGAAGCATTATCCTTCGATGTCCGAAGAAGAACTTATGAAGTGGAGATACCAAAGGTATATGCAGGACTATTGCGGAAGTATCGCTGCTGTAGATGAGGGTGTAGGAAAAGTGCTAGATTATCTCGATGAATCAGGACTATCTGAAAATACGATAGTGGTATACACATCAGATCAAGGATTCTATCTCGGAGAACACGGCTGGTTTGACAAGAGATTTATATACAATGAATCTTTTAAAACTCCCTTACTGATAAAATGGCCTGGAGTTGTGAAGCCACGCAGTCATAACAGTCAAATGGTACAAAATCTTGATTTTGCTCAGACATTTTTGGAAGCAGCTGGGATGACACCACCATCAGACATGCAAGGTGAGAGCTTAGTACCGCTTCTCAAGGGAGAAGGTGATAGCTTTCGCGATGCAGCCTATTATCACTACTACGAATATCCCTCAGTACATATGGTGAAAAGACACTATGGTATCGTCACTGAGGATTATAAACTCGCCCATTTTTATTACGACATAGACGAATGGGAGCTATACGATCGACACAAAGATCCAGATGAACTTCTTAACGTATATGATGACCCAGCATATGCTGTAATTGTAACATCCCTCAAAGGAAAGCTTGTCGAATTAAGAGAGAAGTATGGTGATAGTGAAGAGCTCGATGATTACTACATCAAGAAATACGATGAATTTAGATAGAATTGAGTCGTTAAATCCCTGCAAAATTCTCAACTCTTAACAGTAATTTTGGTTTCCTAGGATATATGACAGCTAACTACTTTACAGAAGAACATCAACTATTCAGAGAAGGCCTCAGAAGCTTTCTTGCTAAGGAGGTTGTCCCACATCTCGATAAGTGGGAAAAAGAAGGAAAGATAGATCCAGCCATCTGGCCAAAACTTGGACAGATGGGGTATCTAGGCCTACATACACCAGAAGAATATGGCGGCTTGGATTTGGATCTTTTCTACACCGTTATTCTACTCGAAGAGCTGCAAAGAGTCAACTCTGGAGGCTTCGCAGCGGCAGTATGGGCGCACGTATATCTTGCGTTAACCCATCTTAAAGCAGAAGCAAGCCCTGAAATAAAAGCTGCCTATCTAGCACCAGGTATAGAGGGTAAAAAAGTGGGTTGCCTTTGTATAACTGAACCATTTGGTGGTTCAGATGTCGGGGCTATGAGGACAACGGCGGTGAAAGAAGGCGATAATTACATCATCAACGGATCAAAAACTTTTATTACTAACGGAGTATACTCAGACTTTCTCATTGTCATAGCTAAGACTGACAGCCAAAATGACAAAAGAGCGATGGGCGTATTCTTAGTGGATAGGGACACGCCAGGCGTTTCTTCTTCAAAGCTCGACAAACTCGGATGGCGTGCATCAGATACAGGTGAGATAGCTTTTGACAATGTTGTTGTCCCAAGCCATCATTTGATGGGTGATCCAACTAAGGGCTTCTATTACGTGATGCAGCATTTTGCACTTGAGAGGCTGATCATGGGTATTAACTCTCATGCTAGAGCAGAATATGCCATAGAGTATACACTCAATTACATGAGCGAGAGGTCGGCATTTGGAAAAACGATAGACAAATATCAGGCCTTAAGACATCGGATAGCGGATATGGTTACTGAGGTTGAAATAGTAAAGACTTTTAACTACCAGACCGCGGCCAGACTGGATAAAGGAGAGTATGTTGTTAAAGAAGCATGCATGTCAAAACTGCAAAGCACAAGAGTAGCAGACCAAGTCATATATGACTGCTTACAATTTCTTGGAGGCTATGGTTACATGGAAGAATATCCACTTGCCCGAATGCTGAGAGATAGTAGGCTTGGACCTATAGGTGGAGGTACATCCGAGATTATGAGAGAGATCATTTCGAAAATAGTCATCGATAAAAAAAGCTACAAGACTAATATCTAGGAAATGACTAAGATCAATCTCGAAGAAAGTAAGAACGAAGATGTCCATAAATTAGAGATCACTTCTTTAAGAAGGAAGCTTGAAAAGATACACCTCGGAGGTGGGCAAAAAAAAATAGACAAGCAACATCGTAAAGGAAAATTAACCGCCCGAGAGAGAGTGGCCCTCCTTATAGA
>CAYYBR010000345.1:0-3768 GCA_964470035.1 uncultured Saprospiraceae bacterium | reverse complement strand
TATCTAGCTCTTCTTCATAGGTGATAGTGATCCCATCCATGAATTCCTTGATGGCTTTTCTGATCTCGAATTTTTGAGTGACAGATCCATCGACCTTAAGCGATCCTTGTTTGACCTCTAATGTGGACAGCCTTTCAAAGGCTATAAAGGAAAGGCTGTCTTCTTTAGTAGCGTAGGTGGATGTTTCAAGCAGCACCACTCCGTCATACGCATCTCGAAGTTTCAGATATAGACCCACCAGTGTATATCGGTCACTAGGTATTCTTTCTGAGTAAGTATGGTATTTCATTATCTAGTCGAGTATGCATTAAAATAAAAGATGGCTTGTCGGGTCTCGACAAGCCATCTTTTATCATATATATACGAAGTAGCTACGCCATCACCGCGATTGTGCTGTATGATTGTGCCACCACCATGTATATGTATTATTCAATTTCATTTCTGGTGCTAATATATTGTCTTATTTCTTGATTCGCCAAGCGGATTTACATTTTTGTCGGATGCCACCTTTTTTAACCCTTCTTCCGAGTGAATCCCGGTAGCTTTTTCCTGATGTTGTCTGGAAGTTTTAGGTCCTCTAGCTTTTTGCCTTTTGACTCGAGGATGACTTTGATCTGAGACATAAGACTATCTACATTGCCGCTCCCGCTCGCGATGCTATCTAGTAAAGCAACACCTTCTTCTTCAAGCACCTGAGTTTCCTGAGCTATGAGGTCTTCGAAGGCCATGATCGTACTGTCGGCAACTTCCTCTATCTCTTTTTTTGTGCTGTCCACTTTCGTTAGCACTTCATTTTTAACACTATCGATGCTATTTCTAACCGTATTCTCGATTGCCTTGATAGTATCAGTCACGAGTGTTTGCACACTGTCGATCTTAGCAGTAACCTCTGACTTGACGACGTCTTGCACTGTTCTTCCTGATGAGCCTTGCACTGGGCGGACATTACTCACTTCTATTTTTGGATTTGTTATCGAGCCAATAAGATTTCCATTCACTTCGAAGATCAGATCTTCGCTGAAGTCAGATAGACCTAGTTTATCGGTCCACTTTTTAGCTTCACTCGTGATGTTATTGCCTAGGCCTTTCCACTTCTCTTTAGGTACGTTGATCTTCAAGTCATAAGCAAGGTCATTATTCAGCCCATGAGATCCTCCGATCTCGACTTTGATATCATCTTTTTCTAGTACGATATCTTGGATCGCTATACGTCCATCTTTGATAAAGAAGTAGTTCGTTGTACTTGCTATATCTAGGGCCTTGCTCACGCTTGACGATATGAAGTTATCGAGATATTCTTGCCCCGGTATCTTTCCGATGAGTTTGCCATCTGTTGTCAATACTTCACCATAAGCTGTTAGTGTATTGAGGTCTGGTAGATAGTTCTGATCTAGATCGGATTCCCATTTTAGCACAGCATTATAACGGCCTTCAAGAAGTTCTGCTATAGGTAAAAACTTAGATACAGTTCCTAGCTTTTGTACGGTCTCGCTCATGCCAAGATCAGAGACTTTGAGGTCTAGATTAAGGTGGTACTTATCTTTCTGATCTGCATCTAGTACCGCACTAAAAATGACGTTTCCACCTAGTAAGTCACCCTTGCTTTCGATGGTTACATTACCATCATTTACGCCTAGATTGCCTAATGATTTGATGATGTCTATCTTTCCGTATTTGACAGCATCGACGCTGTAGTCAATATCGAGGTCTAAGTTTTTAGGAACTAGTGAGAGCTCTGTGGATACGATCTCACCTTCGGTCTGGGCACCCATGTATTGCTCTAGATTTAGAAGGTCAGACTTTAGGTCGAGATGACCACGTAGTGTATCACTATTCAGCACGTACGACCATATCCCATTGAGGTTAGCTTCTCCATTAAATTTTCCTCCATTCAGCTCTCCGATGGAAAAACTAAGGTCGCTTTTTGATTCGGCTATATCTCCTGATCCATTGATATCATGGATGTGGTATACATCGTATATGAGGGTGTCTACTGACAGCTTAGCATTTACCTTGAGTGGAGGGACGGGATAAGAAAGACTGCTTGCCGTTGTGTCACCTCCGAGAGCATTCATATTGATGCTTTGACTTGTCAGAGAGAGAGTTCCCTTGCCAGTAACTGCATTGCCATATAATAGTTGTAAAGGCTCTGGAAGTATCATCTCGATATCGGCATTTCTCATCACTTGTCCGTAGTCCATGCTTTGTATGGTCGAGGTGAGTTCATTTCCATTTCCTTTCAGGTTAAAATTCTCTATCTGGATTGGCTGATCATCGACCTTCCATAAGAGTCCATCTGAACTGATGTCGATGACGAGGTCTTCCCCTTTGATGTCTATATTTTGAGTTTTGTATACATCGAAGTCCGCCGTGATGGTTCCCTTTATACGACCATCTATCTCGCTGACATCATCTACCATAGAGGAGCTAGCCAACTCTTTTAGAGAGAGATCTGTATCCACATCGATGTTGGCCTGCTGTTGAGACCCTCGGCGGGTAAGTTCTATGTCTCCTGTCAAAAAGCTTGAGCCAGTTTTGATATCGATATCCTTGATGTCGATATGAGTATAAGGCTGTTGAGGATTTTGATTACTTAGTTGAGCTGTCAGGTCCAGACTTTCTATGCTCTGGTTCACATCTGGTATCGTCATCTGACCATCTACGATGTCCAAATCAATGTTATAACTAGGGTAGGGATCAGATGTAGACCCGGAGACCTTTCCTGCTATGGCGTAACTCCCCTTGCTTACGATGCGTGCATATTCGTTTTGTTGCACCGAAGGGAGAAGGGATAGTATATCCTTCACATCAGAACTTGGAGATTGTAGAGCAAGATCATACGTGTAATTCTTTCCAGTGTTCTTGATGATGCCGGACAGTGCCAAGGGGAGTTGATTTAGCTTCCAGTTACCCTCCTTTACTGTGATTTCGGACAAGTCCAGCAGCATGCTGATATCTGTATTGCCATCTATATGAACTGCATAATTTGGGCTCATCGGTCCGAGATCTACTGAGATATCACTTTCTAGTGCTGTATTGATTTTAGCCAGATCTGTGCGGTAGTTGATAACACTCTGGCTGTTGATGTTTTTTATGCTATAGCTTGTGTTGATCGCGTGATCTGTGTATCTGACTGATGAGTTGTTGAGGATTAGATTTTCTATATCTAAGTCTAAGGCTCCACCTTGAGAGCTGTTTTCACTTTCGTAAATGTTATAATTCGCTATTCCATCTTTTGAGACTGAGAGATCAAGATGAACTCCATCGAGATGAATTTCTTTGACCTTAATGGGCTGATCACCTTTTATCGCGGTCATCAGGTCGACTTCAACTTTTATCTGATCAGCCACTAATAATGGAGTATTTGTCGTCGAAAGATCAGAGATGAGCTTCAAGTCGTCAAATCCTATACCTATGCGAGGAAATGATGAAAGTAGACTAACATCGATATCGTCATAGCTCAAAACACCTTTCATGTCCTGAGTAGCCTCATCGATAAGTTGGGATGCTATAGATTCTTTGTTAAGCTCTACATATGCTACAAAGGCTACTATAAGAAGGAGCACAGCTAGTGCGATTCGGATCATCCACTTTTTCATGTCTTCATTTTTGGGTTGTAAGAGGTCGAACTACAGGATAACGCATGTTTATAGCCTAACATTTGATTGTCCTTTATAGGACGCAGAAGGGCGCATGTATGCATAAGGGTTTCTACTAGATTCTCATCTAAGAGACATCCAAAAAGGTATGCATATAATAGATATATAC
>CAYYBR010000344.1:0-3798 GCA_964470035.1 uncultured Saprospiraceae bacterium | reverse complement strand
AGCACTAATGGTATCACTTCGTGATACTACTTCAGGTGTGTCAAGGCCGCTGGCCTAGATGGTGCTTTTCTATAAACCACTTTCAGAATAACAAAATCAGCCAACGGCTAGAAAAGGGGTTCCTGAGCGAAGCCGAAGGGTTATGGCCTTTGTAATCTTCTGGTAGTGATCCTTATGCTCTACTCTAATTCATTGGATTAGGAGTAACAGTATCGAATTTTGGAAGTACAAATAGTTCGTCTGATACATCTGTTTCCTGGAATTCTACAGCGGTTTGTATAAAGTGTCCCATCAATCCTTTCACTTCAGTTTTGAGAGGAAGTGTAGCAGTTTTTTGGATTGTTTGTACCCAATGCCCGTATAAGTGTCCTTCGTATAGCGAAGGATCTACTGAAAGTACACCTTCAGGATACCAGACATGCGTCTCTCCAAATTTGGATTTAATAGTAATCTTCTTACATAGATGTCCTATAATCTCTTCTGTATCGTCAGTTTCAATGATCTCCACGAATTCATCCATATATTTTCGGCTATCTAATGTCTGAGCTTCTGTAGAACCTTCTTGCCAAGAGTAAAGTAGGCTATCTTCTTTGTTATAAAGTTGATATCCATGTTCTTTTCCAGCAGAGATCTTTGAGACGTAGCTACCTCCTTTATAAGAGTAACTCATGACCATAACCCCCTCTTCTCCAAATACTTCTTTAAGACTCGATTTGAATTCTTCATCTGACAACATCTCAGGGTTAGGATTCTGAGGTGCCAGATGATATGTAATGGTGCCCTCAAAAGATTGGGCTGTGATCACATTAAATGAAACAAGCAATAGAATAATACAATGGACGTGACTTCTAAGACTCATGATCTAACTAATATTAAATATTGAAATAAATTGGTAGGTGTATCAAAGATATCAAATAACAACTTAGATAATCTAAGTTCGTCAGAGTCTTTCTATTCTATACGTTATGAGCTCAACGGGTATCCTTCGACTTTCTATTCTATCTCCTGATTATCACCCTGACGAGTCTGCGACTATCAGCATCTTCGACCTCTCTTAGTCTATCATTTTTATAGCACGTCCAGGAGTGTAAGGTGCGTCTACCTCCTCCAACTAATCCTCCAACTCCTCCAGATCCACTTTCACGATCTCCTCTATCCTTTCAAGCAAGGTTCAAACTCCTTCTTGGCTATTTTATATGCGCTCGACCTCTCAATTGTCAATCATCGATGTTTAGGCAATCCTCATGATCAATCAGGAGAATCCCTCCTTGTTCAACTATGAAATTAGGCAGAAGATTTATCGTTGATTGTGAAAAAAGATTAACGCTATCCATAGATATGACAGTACCTGAAGCCATGGTATTTAAATTGCTATAATAGCTGTCATCTAAACTTATATTTTGAGGAATTTCTAGACTGTCTGGACAACAATATCCGTGAATATCCGTCAAGAAAATGCTAACAATACATTGATTTTGATTAGAAGAGTTATCACTTGCAGTAACTAAAACTTCATTGATTCCCTGTTGTCCGCAGCTTAATATATCGCTTGATAATAGAACAGTATCGAGAAGGCAATTATCTTCAACCATTATGAGATCTAAAATGTCTAGATCTGTTAGTTTAAAATTCTGAAAATCACCAATATCAAAAGTAGTATCCGAACATAGGATACTCGGAGCAATAGTGTCGATAAAAATCAAGTCTAACATTATGCTATCAATATTATCATTTGTATCACTAGCATATAGGAGAATTTCAACGTCAGTCGCAAGGTGGCAATTTATTTCTGATGAGGAAATCCAGACACTATCAAGAGCGCAGTTGTCAGTGGTTTCGTAGTTCAAATCTTGAAGGCTCAACAAAATATCTCCTAATTCATTAAAATAATGTACAGATTGGCTCGATGTGATTTTAGGAGCTATTGTGTCAAAGACTTGAACAGATATGTCACACGTAACTGTGCTTCCACTTATGTCCCTAAATTCTATTGTGACATTAGACTCCGGCACATGATCACAGGAAAACAAACTTTGCGAAATTGAAGAGATTTCATATTCGCAACTTCCGGAAACTGAAGACAAAATGGCCATTGAGTCAGAAGTGCTTAAATTGTAAGTTCCATTATTATCGAGATATATGGACATGTCTGCACAACTTAAGCTTGGGCTTATAGTATCTAGAATGTGGGCCGTGAAAATACACAATGACATATTGCCATAGGAATCATAATATTGTACTTCCAGCTCAACATCTGGTACATCATCACAAGAGAAGTCTACCTGGGAAATATTAATCTGATTGATAGAACAATTGTCAGAAGCAAAAGATTGAATATTCGTAGAGTCTGATTGCCCTAGGCTATAATTTCCACTGTTGTTGAGATATAGCGTTATGTCTTGACAATTCAGTGTTGGGCTTATCGTGTCTAAAATTTCAACATTAATGTTGCATAAGGACGAGTTTCCAGCATCATCTATATAATCTATAGCAACCTCTACTTGTGGTTTGTCGGTACAGGAAAATGATTGCTTTGAAATAGAGTTGATCTGAACCGAGCAATTATCATTCGCATACGAAATTAGCAGAGAAGAATCTATATCGTTAAAACTATATAATCCGACATCGTCCAGATAAACCGACATGACTGCGCAAGACAAGATTGGAGTGATTGTATCTAGTACAACAAGATTTAATTCACAGCTTTCAGTATTGCTAAAATCATCTATGACTGTAACCGTGACAGTATTCTCACCGAGATCAGTGCAATGAAAAAGACCCTTAGAAAGATATAAAGAGTCAATGCTACAAGCCCTTGTTATAGTTAAGTCTAAGTCGCTTACCTCCAATTCGCTAATTCCGTCCATGTTCAAGTAAAGAGTGTCTCTAGGGCAAGTAATGATAGGGCTGAGAGTGTCTAAGATGGTCACTTCTATAAACGCTGTGGAAGGGTTGGATGAAATGTCAATTGCTTGAATCTCTATCATGGCACTTGGCGTATCCATACATGAGAAGCTTGTCTGACTGATGTTGTTGATATTGGCTATGCAATTATCAGATAGCATTGAGGTGATTATATTTGAATCTAATTCTGTAAACAAATAGTTGCCGTTGTCATCTAGGTAGATCTCCATATTTTGAACAACAATGTCGGGATGAAGGGTGTCTAAGGTGTTTACGATTACAGTGCAGCTATCTATATTGCCAGATTTGTCGAGAGCAAAGAACATCACTTCTGAAGACCCTATGTCATCACAAGTAAATGAGTGTTTTGATAAGTAGAGAGAGTCTATGCAGCAATTGTCAATAGACCCAATATCCAAGTCACTGGCAATCAAATTGGCTATTCCACTAGAATTAAGATATAGAAGTGTGTCTCGACAAATGGCAGTAGGAGGAATGGTATCGTGTATTATTATGTCAGAATTACAAATTATTTCATTTCGGCTTTGATCTCGTATTGTAATTGCTACCGAATTTGCACCTAGGTCGTTACAATTAAAAGAATTTTGGCTAAGATATCCGGACGTAGAGCCGCAGTTATCTTCGGAAATACTATCTATTAAATCCCTTTCTTCGAAAAATCCAATGTGGAATTCTCCCAAGTCGTTAAGATAAAAATTGAGATCCGGGCACTCAGAAGAAGGGGCTATGTTATCTATCAAGTTGATATTAGTTTCGCAACTATCCTTGTTTCCATAGATGTCCACAGCTATTAGCCATATTTTAGTTGAGCGTCCTAGTGTATTACAATCAAGAGTGCTTCTAGAAAGATAAATCGTATCTACGCCTCCACAT
>CAYYBR010000343.1:0-3815 GCA_964470035.1 uncultured Saprospiraceae bacterium | reverse complement strand
GATATAGATGATACTTCTTCGCCAATACAAGCGGGGCTTTCGTGGATCACTAAGTTTAATCACAACTTCATCAACAAGGAATCTCTAGAAGCTGAGAAGAAAGCCGGAGCAACAAAGAGGCTGGTGGGATTTGTCATGGAAGAAAAAGGGATACCACGAAGCGGATATGACATACTGTCAAGTGATCGGGAGATCATAGGTCGCGTTACATCAGGAACTATGTCACCCATGTTAGAGAAAGGGGTTGGACTAGGATATGTAGAGATACCACATCATAAAAAAGGAACATCTCTATTCATCCAGATCAGAAAGAAACAAGTGCCTGCTATAGTGCAAAGACCACCTTTTGTTGATATACCAAAGTTGTAAAAGCTAGGAAGTCGCAGAGACTAACGACGACTTCTCCTTCATCTCTCTTCCATTAAAGAAGTCAGATTCGCTTCCTTTGGTCACTTGAAGACCTCCTCGATCTTCTCTTAATGTTCTTGAGAACAATGAAAGATTCTTATCAGTTAGGAACTTCCATACCAAGCCAGACCAGGAATCATGAGACTCTAGAGAATCGTAATACTCAGGTGCGATAGCCTTGATCTTCGGTAGATTAGTCCAAGGAACGAATGAGAAATCATGGTGCTCATTATGATATCCTACGTTAAATGCGAGTGCATTCAGCGGACCGTAATAGCTATATGTCTCCTGCGGTGCTGATACTAAGTAATGCTCTTGTATCCATCTGCCACCAAGTGGATGTAGACCTACTGAGAAAAAGAATGACGCCACCAAATAGACGATCGCCATCGGTCCAACAAACATAAAGAGCAACACATCAACCACAGCTACTGTCGCAAGATTGATCCAAATCCACTTATTGCTAAAGGAGATCTCCTTCAACCTCGGTGGTCTGAGGGCTTGAAATAAAGGGAAAAGCAACAACCAAAAAGATTTGCCTATAAAACTATTTCCTATCAATTTGGCTTCCCATCGGCTGGGTATATCTGCATCTATCTCATAATGCCCTTGAAAGGCATGGTGCTTGAGATGATATTTTCTAAAGGCTGCGCTACTTGGAAATGCATTGGGTAGATCACATAGGATCCCTGCCCATAGATTGGCTATGCGATTCTTGAAGACCATGTTATGGGTACACTCATGTATCAATACAAACAATCCATGATTTGCAAAAGCTCCTACGCACCACGCTATAGCTAGTACGATATACCACTGAAGGTCTCTAACTAGGAAAGCGATAGCAAGCTGAAGCGTTACAAGACCTAGGATATAATAGATGGTATTGAAGTTCCTACCCATCAGATTTTTGATCTGTGGATATTTCTTAATCATCTCTTTGCACCGCTGTATATGCGGTTCAGCTTCGTCACTATGATGATAGTCAGTGGTAAAAGGCCCCATAATACGTCTATATTAGATTGCGAAAATAAGTAAATCAGTCCACTCGATTTGTAAGGATGCCGCTAACCTATATTTAATCTATATAAGTTCACTAGTGAACAATGAGCCTACTATATAAGTTCGTGAAACATTCTGGCCGATTTGGTCTTCCATTTTATTTTGGAAGATTAGAGATCAATGGTAAAGAGCATATACCTAAAGAGGCTCCTTATATCATCGCGCCTAACCATCAGTCTGCCTTTTTAGATGCGGTTTTGATGGGCACGTATCATAAGAAACCTATATCGTTCTTAACCAGATCTGATGTCTTTGTCCAGCCATTTACGAAAGTGTTGGATAAGCTTAATATGATGCCAGTCTATCGCATCCGCGATGGATATGAGAAGCTCAGTAAAAATGAAGAAGTATTCGCCAGATGCAGAGATATACTAGCATCGGGTAATCCTGTTTTGATCTTTCCTGAAGGCAATATGGGTCGAGGGCATTTTCTTCGCCCCCTCACCAAAGGAACCTCCAGAATGGCATTACAATCACAGCTCGCCATCCAAAATGACTTATATATTTTACCTGTCGGAATCAATTACTTTCATCACGAGCGTGCTCGTTATAAGTGTATCGTCAACTATGGTCCACCGATCCTTGTAAGGGATTATCTTGGTGCTTACCAGTCTCATAAGGCTAAAGCCCTCATCTCCTTAAGGGATGAACTCTCGAGTCGGATAAAAGAACTGCTGCTTATACCTGATAAAAGTGACTACCCCGATCATCATCCTGCGCTTAATAGACATAATGAGAAATATGGGTTTAGCACATTGAAACATATGATGGCATCTGGGGATTATAAAAAAGCCCGCTACTACCCATATCTGAAGTGGCTGCCAAGGCTCCTAGCTCTATCCAACCCACTTGCCATCTTCGGAGTGCAGTATGTCCTTAAACACAAACTAAAGGAAAGGCAATTCGAATCTTCTATCAAGTATGTGTTGGGATACTATTTATCATTGATTTGGTGGACAGCGCTCTTTATAGTTGTGATGCTCATAGCAGACTGGAGAGTAGCACTTCTGGCGACTTTCATATCTATCGTACTCCTGTTGATCCGATCATGGATAAAAAAGATGACGGATGACATTCCTTATCCACTTACGTAAATATTTTCTCCGCCCTAGCCGCCAAGTAAAAGTGTGCCATGGGCGTAGGCTCTTAAGAAAGGCTGAATGATTTCATTTTGGACTTTATGTCCTGATAGAAGAGTGGTTATATGAGAGTCATGATCATCCGATCGCCTGGTAATTAATGAGGACAACCGGCGCACGGTGCCCTTATTACCATCCACAATTTTGATATGGCTAGACAGCATCTCTTGTAGGGCTTTCTTGAAGTATAAGAAGTGTGTGCATCCAAGAACTAGCGTACCGAAGTCATCGAGATTGATAGGTGAAAGGGCCTTGGTTATATATCTTTTAACCTCTGGACCTTCGAAAACAAAGTCCTCAGCGAACTCTACCAGTCCTGGCATAGCACATGCCTCTACTCTTTCGCCCAGATCTAATCTACTCACAAGATCAAGATACTTGTCCTCCTTTAAGGTAAGCTCGGTGGCTAGCACTAGTATCTTCCGAGAAGAATCTATATCAGCAGCTACTTTTATGGCCGGCTCCATCCCGACGATGGGTATATTATATACTTCTCTTAAGTCCGATATCGCTATGCTCGTAGCAGTATTGCAAGCAATGACTATAGCCTTCACAGGATAGAGTAAGATTTTAGCTATAGCGTCTTCTACTAATTTCTTGATTTCTGATGCTGACTTGGGTCCATATGGCACATTGGCACTATCAGCGTAATACAAAAAGTCTTCATGAGGCAACTCTTCTAAAGCATCATGGAGCACAGTTAATCCTCCTACTCCACTGTCAAAAACTGCTATATATCCAGTATTATCTGATTCTTGGATCATGGCAGAAAAACGAAATCTAAAAGTATCATATTGGGATCGCGTGTCACTTTACTTTGAAGGTCATAGTTTAGCTTCGATAGCTCCTCGGACGCTACCAGATTGCAGTAGTAGTGCTTTAGCTTCGTCATAGGTGACATCAAGTGATTTCATCACCATCTTCGTTCCTCGATCGACCAGCTTATCATTGCTTAGTTGCATATCAACCATACGATTATCCTTGACGCGACCGAGTTTTATCATAACAGATGTCGATATCATATTAAGGACTAGCTTCTGTGCTGTACCTGACTTCATCCGTGTGCTCCCAGTAACAAACTCAGGTCCTACTACGATCTCGATAGGATGATCTGCGGCTAGCGCTAGTGGTGAGCCCTCATTACAAGTTATACACCCGGTTGAAACATTGTGTTTACTACAAGCCTGAAGTCCTGTTACTACATAGGGA
>CAYYBR010000342.1:0-3820 GCA_964470035.1 uncultured Saprospiraceae bacterium | reverse complement strand
GTATAGTATTGATGATTTAAAGGACATGTTCCCGCAAAGGACAAGAGATATACAAAAACTAGAGTCGGATTTAGGATTAAAGGAGCTTATAGTTCTCAACGATAGGGGAGTACTTGTTGATTTGTCTCCTAATGATTCAGGAATTTTGCGTCATAAACTTCTCTTTAAGTATTTTGATAGTCGCGATAAGGGCTATTTAGATTATTATCCTCAGTATGTTGAATGTCGTTTGGTTGAGCAGATGTTGGATAATAACTGGGTGTATTATGAAACTGCGAGACATTGCAGTGATTGAGTATCCGTTCTGTTATATAGACGCAGTATGCATGGAGAAATGTCTTTTCACTCTCTATTTGTATACTTAAAGCTTTTACTTCATACAGTAACCTTTTATCTTAGGCCAGCTGTCCTTCGCTAATCAACAGGAATGTACAGGTTATAACATCAAAGACCAGTATGGTACACTCTTTATGATTTGTACTGTCGTGGATTGAATGGATCTAGTGAATAGATATTGCAGCTCTTGGGAAGCAATGGGTGTGTAAGAGTTTCTCATGTTTAAGTGATTGATGTTGATATAGAGGAGGAATATGTTTTTATTTAAAAGGTCTTATGCTGCGTGTAGATTAGGTTTAGAATGAGTATGGGGCTAAGCAATGCAATGATTTTTATTTATAGATTTATTCTAAGATGGAATTGGGTAAGAAATTAATAATGGTGGAACTTAAGATAGGAATAGTCTTAATTGGTGATGAAAGGCATCGTAACATTATTAAGCCCTTGGGTAAGGCTATAGAGCATAATGGAAGTATACTGATGAGTATACCTACTTATCGAATTTGTAGCGAGGGTGAGAGAATATGGGATATTATTTCTTTGGATATAGGATTATCAGATTTTGTTGCGGGAATAGAAAATATTAAACAATGTTTGAAGGATCTGGAGTTGCTTGACATTTCAATATTGAAATTTAAAGAGCGAGAGTATAATCTATTGAATGAATTTGACATAGACAACTAAGTTAAGTTGTGTAGTCGCTTAAAAATGCTTATAATCAAAGTAGATCTGACTTTCACATAAGCGGGAGACTCTTGATACAAGAGTAGGCTCAGAAGGAACGATGAATTTGATAAATTTAGGGAAGTACAATGGATAATAAACTAAGGGAACTTCTTATAAAGAACAACAAAGGGGCAAATGAGAAGATAGCATTTTTTGCGAACTTAAGCAAAGACTTTAATGACGGGGGAATTAATGCGATATTAAGTTATGGGTTTATTAAATGGCACTATGATTATTTCATAGAACATAATATTACGAATACAAAAAATTCTCTTTATCTAATAGGAGAATTTACTCATAAATTAAAAGATAAGAGGTTTGTAATGTCTAGACCTAGCTCAGAGGTGGCATGTTTGTTTTGCTCTGATAACCAATCACTTTTAGAGAAATTCAAGCTTTGGACGTATGATTTTAAAGCCTCTGTAACAGAAAGTGGTACTGACCAGATAGTCGAAGGTAGTCTTCCTATTATTCAATTTGTTCTTCGCAACGAAACTGAGAGGGCAGTTGAGGAATTAAAGATCTGGAAAGAGAATAACCGTACCAATAGGATAAAGCGAGACAAAGAGATTTTTGTATTAGAAGGGATCTTGAATCGAGATGAAGATAAAATTCGGGAAGGTTTGTATATGTTTTTATCTAAGGATTATTTAAATAGCACGTAGATAGAATAGAATCAGAGGGTCTCTTTATTCTATTCCGTTAATGATTTATATCAAAGTTTGCTGGATTCTAGGTATGGAGGTAAGAATTGAACATCCGCTAGTGCCCATGGATTTAATGCCTATAAGTCCCAATTCTAATTACAAGTTTCAATATTTGAAATAGACGAATGAAATTGTTAACAAAGATTTCGGGTGTGGCTGCTATAGGTGTTGTAGGGCAAAGTCTTATGATCAAGAAAGGTGATTATATCCTAGATTACAAGAATAAAAATAAGCTTCACAAGCAAGGTAGTCTTGTGCGTTTTTCAGGAAACTTCGTTTGCCTCATTGACAATGGCTTCTTTTCAGTATATAATGAATCATTAGAATTGATTACGAAGATTCAAAGTGACAAAGTGAGTAAGAGAGGGACTGGTGTTTTATATGTCGACGCTGAAGATATTTTTTTATCGAGTACTAAATACAGTGTTCAGGGCCGAAACATTCACCACTTTAATAATAGTAGAATTTCCACATTCAAGCTGTCAAATGGTGTAATATATATATGCGATAAGACGAATTATTTATTTTGTAATTCAAGAAAATCGGTAACAAAGGTTAGATGGCACGAATGTCCATCTAACAATGTTTTATGGGGGTATAATGCTCCTAATGATTCTTGTATTTTGTAATTGTTTCACTCTATAATCCGGCGTAACGATAGAGTCTACTTCTTCGAAGAATCGGATAATATTGAAAAATTGAAAGAATTGAATATAGAGAACGGCGTTGTGTTAAACGAACTTGAAGCAATTGGTAGTGAAATTTATGATCAAGGTAAGGGAATGACTTATCGATTGCATACAGCTGTTAGAAAAGATGAGAATTTTGGCCATTTAATTTACTCAATTGTAAATATTGACGAAATGTCGAGTGTCCAGGGTGAAATTTACGATGAGCGCATCAATTATGTGATGTGTAGACCTGGTATACAAACGTTTAACGGTAATAAGCTTTATTTTAGTAATATTCCGAGAAGTACTATGGATAACTTGCGACCAGCGAATTTTGGTTGCTTTGATCTGAATCAACTTGAAGTTATATCGACACATGATTTGCCTGATAGCGATGCAACTGATATTCGACAAATGAAATCATTGGGTAGAGAAATCTATGTTCTTACGAGTATGAATAATCTATATATCTATGAGCATTAATAGTAATGAAGGGTTTAAGTAATGTTGTGTTTGTAGTTATTGCACTTTTAGCTGTGTCCTGCAAAAGTGATGTATTAGAGGATAGGTTAAAAGATAGCTGGGTGGCTGTGTCGCCATCTTATATGAAAGTGTCATTTGACGATACTGTTGAATTGACTAGCGAATTCGGTATTTGTCGATATCAAATAGGACATGATGAGGGCTCTGACTATGTGGTCTATGGTAGTTATTTATTTGACTCTTTGGATTCTTCTCAGTCCTCTTTAGAAATATTAGATACTAGTACTCTTGTTAGTGTGAGTGATAGTGTCATGATTTTCAGTCCATTCTATTCGTGTTCTGGTGGAGGGGAGGTTGAGGAACCGCTGCAACTCATTAATCTTGACTACTTCGGAAGTAGGGTTCTCTGGGACTCGGTAGCTGTAACGCATTTTGGTGATTTTCAGAGCTTCACGAAGTCTATAATACGTGATGAGTTATATGCCATAGAACTAGATGATATAAACAAAGAAATAGTGGTTCTGCAATGGTCTAGTATGTACCTAGAAGAAAGAGACTCAAGTGGGAGACTGAGACATACTATAAGAGTATATATGAATGGAGAGAATACAATTGATAGAAGTTTTAGCAGAGATATGATAAGAATATTACCGAGCATATTATCAATGGACAAGGATGAATTATGAGTGCTGTGCGTATCTCTAGTGACCGGGAAAGGTAGATCCGACACTAGTTGGGCACCAATATGACGAAGATTTGGATGTATAAGAACAGGAGTCAATGTATATAGCGGCAGTATTTATTGAAAATATGAATTAAGATTGGTGAGTCTCTTAAAGTAAAGACTATGAAGTTAATCTGTGGTCAGATAAGTTTAAAAGGAAGGATATGTAATGT
>CAYYBR010000341.1:0-3825 GCA_964470035.1 uncultured Saprospiraceae bacterium | reverse complement strand
GTTGAACCCTTCGGCATAGTCAGTATTGACATATCTTCCGAATACTCTCATCTTGGCTTTCAGAAGTTCAAGAAAGCTGGCCCCAGATATCGGAGTTTGCACTCCTTCTTTATCTGATTCATCACCTTGGTAGAACTGTGTTTTATACGCTACGATGCTCTCCATCTTTTTATCGACGTATGGGGTGACATCGACACAGATATCAGGCATCAGTTGTTTGTCTTGTATATAATAATATAGATGATCTGCTCTGTGCGCCTTTCCTTTGATGGAAGTAATCCTAGTCAGCCCAGAAAAGAAATGCGCTTCTCTCACGAGTCTCGCGCCACGAGGGTGATCGGGATGTCTGTCGTCGATAGCATTCGCTAGGATAGTCTTAGGTTGAGCGAGTCGTATGACTTCGGCGATGCTCAAGACCCTTTCTTGCGTCTCATAGGCAAAGCCATCTGGCATGCCAAGATTGACCCGCCAGTCGACACCCAATATATCGGAAGCCGCTATTGCTTCTGCATGCCTAGTCTCTGGAGTACCTCTTGAACCGAGCTCTCCCCTAGTCAAGTCACATATCCCAACGGTATACCCTTCTGCTATATGGCGCAAGACTGTACCACTCGCACTTAGTTCAACATCATCTGGATGAATACCAAATGCCAAGATATCTACTGGCGCTATGTCACCATAGACCTTGATCATTCTTGAGGTAGTCTAAGTGTGTGAAGTACTCGGCGTACACTGAATCTGCCAGCACCGTTAGCCATCAAAAGAAGCAGTGCCGAAGCTAATCCCATGTTGCGCATGAAGTAGAGGGAGTTGAGTCTGCGGATGTCATCTGGATCATTCCACCATGAGTAGATGATGAAGGTAAATGGCAGCCAGTACAGTAAGCAAAGAAATCCCCCAATACTTGCATAGTACCCTATCAAAATCAAGATGCTACCTACGACGAGACAAAAGATTACTCCAACTAGAAGTAAGCCTTGATTCCAGTGTATGCCATAAGCTGTCATCGTTTCTTTTGTATGCTCGAACATGATAATGGTGTCATAGGCTTCATAGAAAAAGATAAAGGCTATGATACACCTGGCAATCAGGTCTACGTAATCTTTCATAAAAACGTCTCTAGATCCATCGGTCAAAGGACCGCTGCAATATAGGAAGTGTATACGAGAACGGGGTCATCATGCGACTTGGGGATTTATGTAATGCGCAGACTTAATGATAGGTAAGTACGCTATGAAATGGTAGAGCTTAGTCGGTAGACTTACCGAGCGTCAATCACCTGTATCTTCTCCAGAGAAACTCCTCTCTGTGAAGTAATGCGGGCTGTATAAACACCTTGTGATAACTCATGATCAAATCTGAACGACTGCTGATCAATCTGATGATAAGCCGTAATCAACCTACCAGTAAGATCATAGATCTCGATATCATGGATGATATCTTGGTGGTTCGCATGGAAGTTAATTTGTCCTATATCTGATGGCGTAGGATATATGACGATATCCGGGGTTTCTGGTATTGACAATTCTTCTGATGTAGCTAGATCCAATACTAACTCTTGTCCTTCAAGGCTGAAAGACTTTCCAATTACGTCCTTCATCTGGGCGGCTTGGAATTTAATAACGATATCCGAATCTTCACCAGGTTCTAGACCATCTAACATTTCATTCACGGTTAATCGAGTTTCTCCAATCCTATCTCCACCAAACACGCCTACATTACTAGTTCTTACCATGCCAACTTCCAAAAGTCCATTTACTGAACTGATGGCACTAAGAACTGTGCTACCACCTCCAAACCAATCCATGTCCGGAGAAAATTTGATAGAATTTGGATTTACTATATCCGAAGGAAAAACTGCACTAAAGACCAGTCCTTTGAGATCAACAACAGGATTATCTAAGGCACCAACAACAACATCTAGGGTGACAATGTCGCCTGCGTCATAAGGACCAGTTGATGTTTCAACAAAGGTGAGTGGTATCGTCTTCTGAGCTAGCACTTCATTAGCTGTGATATTGTGAAATTGATCCATGTGGTTGTGCAGAGCATCTGCATCATCACTATCAATGGATCCGTCACCGTTGCTATCTACAAACTTGTTATTAAGGTCCTCGGTTCCTTCTTGATCAAATGCCCAATCAATAGCGTGATTAGCTCCCCAATCATCGGATTGCGTGAATCTTGAGGTTCCGACTTCACCATAGTTATATCCTATGGCAAGTATATCTTTTACTGAGACTTTCCCGTCATTATCGGTATCTCCTGCCCATACACAATCGTTACCTCTACATCCACAAAGACCATCACTTGGAAGAACAGTCATATTGACCGATACATCTTTGCAAGGTCCACCATCATCAATACAATAGCGAATGACAAAGAAGTCATCTCCTGTAAATCCAGTTGACGGATCATATAAGGTCATTCGATTACCACTTGCTACACCGCAAGCATATACATGAGAACCTCTATTGAATTCGAGTGTTCCATTACTTGGAGGTGTAACTACACTCCAGCTAAAGTTAGTGATTGGTGCTAAGTATTCGAGCAAGAAAGCTTCGCCTTCAGTAGTCTGAAAACTATATTCATCACGTTGTGGCATATAGTCACTCACATGGATGTCTATCTCGCCGGTTATTTCTTTCGATCCTTCTAGAACGGTATAAGTAAAGCTGGAAACACCACTATATCCTTGAATAGGCGTGAATGTCAAAGTACCTCCAGATTCAGTTAATTCATCCGAATAGTCTAGAAGAATGCCATTCTGATTCAGATCATTTTCTCTTGGATCAAAGGATATGGGATGTCCTATGGAGGTAAAATAGATGTCATCCCGAACTGACAAGCTTGAGAGGCCGTCGTCGATGACGTCAATGATAACCGATATTTCATCGCCATTGTCATTCACTAGTGTGAAAGACTCTTGTCCTTCTGCTGCCATTTTGGGAATGTAGCGTAGAACATGATCTTGCGAATTATCCAATGATCCTAATTCTGTAGTGCTCTCTTCCGATATTGCATAAGATGGATCTATCAGATAAATATCAACTGGTGATACTGCCGTCGTTAAATAGGTTAAGGATGAGCCAGCTTGCTCTTCTTCATCACCCACCACGACGGTTACAACAGAACTACTTTGATATCCAGACTCGTCTTCAATAGTATAGTTAAAGGATGTTTGCCCCTCGAATCCAAAGGCTTTAGTAAAAACTAGTTTATTATCGACAATATTCACTGTGCCATCAGAAACTAGATCAATGGCAACTAGAGATGAATTTCCATGTCCGAGTACGTCATTAGCTAAAGCGTCTATAACAACATTAGAATCATTAAGTGACATAACCGTCACATCACGTGTTGCTTCCAACATCGACGGAACCACATTTACGACCACCTCAGTATAGATGTTTATTGGCTGCTGTAAATCCCTTCTTTCAAGTACGAAACGAGTTTCACCCGAGAAATCCATATCAGGTTCGTAAGTGAGTGTATATTCAAAATTTAATGAAGTCTCGTCCAGCATATGAGAACCAACTGCATTCTCAACTCGATTGATAGATGCTTCGGTCGTATGGAATGAGTAGGTATAAGTTTCACCTTGCAACACCTTGGCTTCAACAAGGGCCGGTTCTACCTCTTGAGCGGTAATTTGTCCTAATATAAAGACAAGAAGGACAAAAACACTAGGGAATACTCTCGAAAATTGGGGCATTTACTAGCTAATTATTTGGTAGTTGCAAGATAGGTGAATTTCCCCCATCTTCACAACATATATTAACAAATTTAATATATATAATCTTTTCATAATACATGATGTAAAGC
>CAYYBR010000340.1:0-3834 GCA_964470035.1 uncultured Saprospiraceae bacterium | reverse complement strand
GTGGAAGCCAAGGTGCTGGAAGTATTAATAGAGCGCTTAGTGAGAGCACAGATCTTATTAGATCCAATCCGGAGATATGCTATTTGTGGCAGTGCGGCGCTTACTACTATGATGATTACCATCTGAGTGAGACGGCGCAATTGGAGCATGTAAAGATTGCGGCATTTCTAGAAGATATGTCTCTGGCTTATGATGCCGCCGATATAGTAGTATGTAGGGCTGGGGCGCTAACCATCGCAGAATTGATGCATAAAGGAAAGGCTTCCATATTGGTGCCTTCACCTAACGTAGCAGAAGATCATCAGTCGGTGAATGCTCAGTCTTTAGTGAAGCAAGATGCGGCTATATTGCTAAAAGATGCTGATGTAGGTCAACTATCTATGCAAGCAAATGAGTTATTAGCGGACCAAGAGGCAATAGTAGAATTAGAAAATAATATTTCTGCTCTTTCTAAAAAAGATGCAGCAGGTCAGATAGCTGACCAGATAGAATATTTGGTGAAGAGATGAAGATATTCTCTGAAGTCAAGCATGTTTTTTTTCTCGGTATCGGTGGTATCGGGATGAGTGCTTTAGCAAGATATCTTTCGATGTCTGGTATGAATGTGTCGGGATATGATCGAGAAAGCACAACGCTTACTAAGAAGTTAGAAGCGGAAGGGATCAATATAGTTTACAGTGATCAACTGAAAGTTGATGTTGATTCCATTGACGTAGTGATATACACGCCTGCTATAGGAAATGATCAGACTGTTTTTCAATATTTTGAAAAACGACAGATTCTTATGTTAAAGAGGTCAGAAGCTTTAAAAGAGATTTTGTCCTATAAGAAAGTCATTGCTATCGCAGGTACACATGGTAAAACTTCTACATGTGCCTTATTAGCTCATATATGCAAAGAGCATGGCCTAAGTGTCACAGCTTTTGTAGGAGGTATAATGAGTGGTTATGATACAAACTTCTTCTATGGTACTAGTGAATGGGTCATCGTTGAAGCTGATGAGTATGATAGATCTTTTTGGCGATTATATCCAACTATATCAGTGATAAACGCCATGGATGCAGATCATCTTGATATCTATAATACTCACGAGGCAGTATTAGATGCTTATAAAGTATACTCTCTGCAAACGCAGAAAGAAGGAACCGTCTTTATCTCTGATATTGCTTTTTCTTACGTAGATAAAAAGTGGAGTGAGCAGTTATCAAAGTCTGCCATAGAACTGAATTCTTTTGGTTTGGTGGATGCAGATATCAAAGGGACGAACCTTGCTGTCAGAGATGGTATGTATGAGTTTCTAGTTGAAAAATCTTTAATCAAGATTAATCAACCTGGGGAGCACAATGTATACAATGCATTAGGGGCTTTAGCGGTGGCTAGAAAGCTAGGATTAACTGATGATCAGATTTCAGCTTCGCTATTGTCTTTTAAAGGAATAGAGAGGAGGTTTGAGTACAAACGGAGGGCGAATGAGTCTATTATCATAGATGATTATGCTCATCATCCGATCGAGATTGAAAAAACCATAGATGCAGTAAGAGCTTTATATCCACAAAGACAAGTGACTGTAGTTTTTCAACCTCATCTGTATTCAAGGACTGCTGATTTGAAAGAAGGATTTGCGGAAGCGCTAGATAAGGCGGATGAGGTGATCCTGGTCGAATTGTATCCAGCCAGAGAGAAGCCTTTGAAAGGCGTGAGTTCTGAGACCATATTGGATCTTATGAAACTTGAAAATAAAGTGTATATCAAAAAAGAAGAATTAGAGCAACATCTTCAGTATCCGGTGAGAGAATTACTGCTCTTCATGGGAGCAGGAGATGCTAATAGATATATAGATAGAATAATAGCAGTTAATTAGATGACAGCGAGGTCAGGAGGAAAGAGAAAAGTTTGGAGACAAGTGTTAGGTCTAGCATTTGTAATAGGCTTGCTTTTTGTCTGGATTCTAGGCATCAATAGAACAGCGAATCTACGTATCAATGAAATAAAGGTTGATATCGATAAAATAGAAGGTGAGCGGAACTTGATATCCAAAAGTGATGTCGATAGGCTGATCAAGGAAGATCTACCTAATGATATAACTTTTCAAAGTATCACTGATATAGATATAAGTATGATCGAGCATATGTTGAATGCTGATACACGGATTCTAAATGCAGAAGTTTTTATAGATGCCAAGAAGGATCTTGTAATTGATATCGTCCAGCGTCGACCTATACTTCGTGTTATGAACCAGCATGGAGATCAGTTTTATGTAGATCAGTCTGGTTCTTACGTCAGGACAGTAGACAAAAAAGCTACACGTGTGCCGGTTGTAACTGGATATGTAGAATCACTTGATCCTGAGGGTCATGTGGCTTTTGCACCGAGGCTTCAAAATGCCTTTCATGTAGTGTTAGAATCTAGAAAGGATCCTGTGTTAAGAGCTCTGATAGAACAAGTGCACGTAGAGAAGAATCAAAGAATAATAATTATACCCAAGATCGGTGATGATCATATAGTACTTGACCATACTGATGGGTTGTCAAAAAAGCT
Source organism: uncultured Saprospiraceae bacterium (assembly GCA_964470035.1). Lineage (GTDB taxonomy): Bacteria > Bacteroidota > Bacteroidia > Chitinophagales > Saprospiraceae > JAJRXG01. Next base: position 1,296 of record CAYYBR010000340.1, on the reverse strand, counting down.
CAGCAATCTTCGCCAGTTTTATAGAGAATTAGCAAGAACAGATAGCTGGGATAAGTATAATGAAATAAACATCTCGTATAACAACCAGATTGTAGTCAAAAATTCTGAGAACCCTTAAAATTCTAATTATGGAAAACGCAACAAAAGGATTGGAAGATGTGGTAGTAGCTATAGATATCGGCACCACAAAAGTGTGCGCTATAGCTGGAAGAAAAAACGAATATGACAAAATAGAAATTGTAGGGGTCGGTACTGTGGTGTCCGAAGGGGTATCTCGAGGTGTCGTTTCTAACATCGATAAGACGGTAAAGGCCATACAAGAAGCTATAGATATAGCTGAAAAGAACTCTGGTATGACCTTCACCAATATACATGTAGGTATAGCTGGCCAACATATAAAGAGTCTTCATCATCGTGGTCTCTTGGTACGAAGTGATGTAAATACAGAAATATCTGAAGATGATGTTGATAAGTTGGTCAATGATATGTATCGGCTAGTGCTTCCACCAGGTGATAAGATCTTGCATGTGATACCTCAGGAGTTTTCGGTAGATGATGAACAAAATATCATGGACCCGATAGGTATGTCTGGCGTAAGGTTAGAAGCTAATTTTCATATTATAACTGGACAGATCTCCGCGTCTAAAAACATACTGCGATGTGTAGAAAAGTGCGGGTTAGACGTGGTTGATATGACATTAGAGCCGATAGCATCTTCTTCAGCCGTACTCTCAGATGAAGAGAAGATGGCGGGTGTTGCTTTGGTTGATATAGGAGGTGGTACTACTGACATAACGATCTTCAAAGATGGAATCATAAGACACACTGCAGTTATACCTTTTGGAGGAAATGTAATTACAAAAGATATCCAAGAAGGATGTACGGTAATGCATGAACAAGCCGAAAAATTAAAAGTAAAATTTGGGTCTGCACTTGCAGATGAGATATATGATAATCGGATTATCACGATCCCTGGTTTTAAAGGGCGTGAGCATAAAGAACTTTCTGAAAAGAACCTAGCACGTATTATACAGGCACGAATGGAGGAAATATTCTCATATGTGTACTGGGAGATTAAAAGATCTGGCTTTGAGAAAAAGCTCATAGCTGGATTAGTTTTAACTGGTGGTGGATCACTTCTAAAACATGTTAATCTTCTTGCAGAATACGAGACAGGCTTGGCCTGTCGAAAAGGCCAACCTATAGAACACCTTGCACATGGTTACAGCTCGGCGCTTGCCAGCCCCATATATGCAACGGGTATAGGATTATTAATACACGCTATAAACAATGAAG
>CAYYBR010000339.1:0-3874 GCA_964470035.1 uncultured Saprospiraceae bacterium | reverse complement strand
GTGTATATATAGTTGATTAAAAAACCATACGAGAATGTCTAGAATATTAGCCGCCCTCCTTACCTTTGTTTTGATACCACTTTTTATTTCTTCGCAGACCGTACTTGAAGTAATACCCTCGGGGGACCTCGTTTGTACAGATGTCGTTATCGGTGAGACGGTTCCCTTCGCTATGAGCAACCTTTGTGGAGCGAATGTGGAAATTCATTTGGAAGGTATTCCTGTGGCTGTTTTCACTGAACCATTATTTGAGTATACATTTGACCAAGTAGGAGAGTATGTTATTTTCTGCTTTGCACCTCCTGTTGGATCTGTTAATGAATCAAGAGTGGCAATTACAGCGGCATGTTTCAGAACAGTAGACCAAGTAGTTCCTACCTTAGAACAATGGGGTGTAATAAATCTGGGATTACTCCTGCTTATTTTCGGCAGTGTCTTTCTTAATAATGAAAGATTTGAGATGAAAAGTCTTGGTACTGTTCAGTAGTGATGGCTTTTAACTCTTCTTTTATCATTGACCTGCTGGTATCACATAAGGTTTTTCTGAACTAGCAGTTGTTGCCGAAATAGGGGAGTGTTCTTGTCTTCAATCTTTTCTAAGGTTACACTTGACAACTACTCTACGCTATAGATTACAAATCATCTGAGTATCGATCATCGTGTTGTTTCAGGATATCATATTTGTCAGGTCGCCATTGTTAACCCTTGGAAAACCCTCAATTTTCATCCATTTCTGAAGGAGTAAATTGTTGTACATGTAAAAGGGTACGAGTATGATACTTCACTATCTATGTATTTATATAAAGTAGAAGACAGAGTGTTAGAAAAGTAGATTGAATGTCTTCTATTCTGAGATATTTGTGATGAAAGCAATGATAACCTAACTAAAACTAATTGATCTGATGAAATCTTTCTGTTTATAGTTGAATTAACAGCTGTACCTGCTGTTCTCCTAAAAAGTTCCAACGCGAGATAAGTTTTTTCCATGTATAGAGGATGTACTCTATGCTAACCCAATGATAAAAACCAATTGCGTCATGACAAAGTCATACACTTATCGACTTATACGATTAAGTTTACTTATATCACTTCTCTCCTCTTTTATACGCTATTTGAAGACTCGTTGTCATTCTAGCGTAGGTCGAGTACTGATGAATATCGACTTTGAGTCTATAGAAGAAGATGATAGTCGTCAAGAAACCTTACGTATCTCCCCGTATGGTTGTAATGAAATCGAAGTCACTGTTGCAAAGAACCTTTTTGCACAGTTTAAATTAAATAGATACTTCATAGAACTTGGAAGGTTAGGTACAACCTATCTAAAAGGTTTACCCAGCAGGCCCTCAATTGGATGTGTGATGGGTATTTCTGTCTACTTATTATCAGGGTCATTGTCAATATCTGATCCTTCATGCCTTTATAAGGAGTTACAACCTTTGTATTTGTCATTTCGCCAAAGTGTATTGTGCCCTGATCATTTTTTTAGATGATGGTCTGTATAGTATACTTTTTGCCCTTTGAAAAGGAAGGTGTAGACTTCTGTTCTGCCAAGTATTCATAGATAGAATATCTCGCACCTAATGATTACCCATATAAGGGAATTACAATACTAAATGGAGACTAGAATAATTATAAAATTAGAACTCTCGTGTTACCATTATTGGAAAACCCATAAGAATGGGCGAGAATTGTTAAAATTTAGAATTATGGGCTAATTGCCACATAATGTTTGAGATACATATTATTATATTTGACCATATGTTAAATTCGCTTTAGTCGAGCTGCGTTAGTTGGAACATCTATTTTGCAGACACTTCCTATAATTAGATTCAGTCTTGATCTTTATAGTGTAGTCAAAAGACAAGAGGAGTTAACAGATTTATTATAACCCCATTATGTGATACTGTCCTCAGTATCTCCTAGGTGTTTATTGTTTTTTACGTAATTAAAAAAGCCATATGAAAACGTCTTTTGTTACTCTTCTTTTGTCCGATTATAAACTTCGATGGATCCAAATTCTAATTTGGTTGTTGATCTCTTTCGTACATGTTGATGGCATAACAGCTCAGGGAGAAGGTGGTGAGATCTGCAATTGTGCAGAGTATCTATACCTCAATGATACTGGTACTGGCGAGGTCCATAAGTTTTCTATAGATCCGACTGATGGTACCATGACAGAAGTAGGAAGTCCTTGGATGAGTGGTTTTACTAACCCACATGGGTTGGGTTCTGATCTTAACGGTAATATCTATATCGGTGATAATACTACAGGCCCCATATATAAGGTGACTTGTGATGGCGGAACTAGAGATGGCGATGCAACTGTATGGTTCGATAATGTTGAAAATGGTTTAACTAATATAGGTTCTATCGATAATTATGTGATTACCAACGCATATGAACCAGGTGATAATGGCAAATACCTCACAGTGCTAGATGCATGTACTGCAGAAGTATTAGGTCAAATCTGTTTGAATGATGCAGGCGATGGGCCCTTTTCCTCAGACTGGGGTTTGCAAGTTTTAGATGATGGAACAGTATTAGCTACCGATGGACAGGGTTGGGGGCCTGATGGTGATCGAGCAATATGGAAATTTGAATTTCATCCCGACCTTATAGATGCAGATACTTGCATTAATGCACTTGTGTCCAATGATTACCTAAGTGACTTTTATGATGTAGTAGGCATAACTAGTAATGGAGATTATCTGTTTGTGATGACAAGAGATGGAGGGACTAATAATGCTACCTTACTAAAAATAAATGCCACCACAGGAGAACTTGAGAAAACCATGGTAGAAGGAGGGGATAATGGTAGTGGATGGCACGCGGCCTTAGGATTAGTCTACGCACCTAGTAGTGACAAGTTATATATATCTGGATTTGAAGACTGTGTGGCTATTGTTGATCCCCTTACCTTAGAGTATATAAGTCCAGGCAATGGCACTATTCCTTTTGGTTCAGCACCTAAGGCGATTGCTATCAGAAAAGAGTGCTGCCCTACCTCTACTCCCCAATCCTTTAGTGTTGTGACTTGTGTAAGTAGTACTTCTGAGACAATCTTTCTTAACGAAATATATCCTTGTGATGGGCTATTGTGTGGAGCACTCTGGACACCAGTAGATATGAACTCTGAAGACATATACGAGTCTTGTAACCAATCCATAACACCCACATCATCAGGATGCTATACTTACATGAGAGCCTCTGCAGGCTCTAGTAATTGTGGTGCTTACGAGCAGACCCTATCTATAGAGATCGTGTTTGTGCCAACCATAAGTGTAAGCGAGGACCAACAACTAGAATGTGGTGAAACTCCAGAAGAATTAGTAGTAAATACAACGGGTACCATCTTAAGATGGGAACAAAACCTAGGTACCTGTGGTAGCGATGATACATGGACTGAGATATCGGGCAGTGCTGGTCTATCTTCATACACTCCGACTGCTTTAATTCAAACAACCAGATATAGGGCGGTGATATCAGGCACATCTGAAGGCACTGGAGACTGTGAAGGTGGTGACTGCGAGTACCCAAGTGATTGTATCACCATATCGACTCCTGTGGGCTGCATACCTGTATCACCGTGTATCGGAGGTATGGTGTATATGGACGATGACTTTGATGGTGCCATAGATGAGGGAGAGCAACCGATAGAAGGGGTGATCGTATATATAGCTGATACTAGCGGCGTATACATAGATACACTTGTGTCTGACTCAATTGGTCAGTGGGAGCTATGCGACGTGATGGATGGAGTACAGTACCGTGTTGAGTACGTCCTACCTGATAGTTTATCAATTCTGAAGTCGGGCCCATCGGGCCCGGATAACGGTACTAATATTCAGTATGCTCGTAAAGGTGATATTGATAT
>CAYYBR010000338.1:0-3929 GCA_964470035.1 uncultured Saprospiraceae bacterium | reverse complement strand
ATACGAGCCTCTTGGGAGTCTATTGCTTTGAGCCTAGGCTACTATTTAAATTAATATAAATGAAATATTTACTATCAATCTTGATTCTTGTTGTTAGTCTGAGCCCTGGCCAATCCCAGGTTCTAGATATGGACAGATTAGACACCTTGCCGGAGGGGATATATAGCACGTATATGAACTACCGAAATGGAGTCCCTACACAGAATATGACTTTAGAAAAGAAGTATATCAATAGGAGGGCAAAGAAGGATAAATGGCTGAACAATTGTTTTTTTCATTTTAAAGTGAATGACCAACAGATAGCGGCTCCTTTCATGATCAAGAAGGAAGGAGACATATATCTCAGTACTGCGTATGTCCGATCCAATCAAGATGAAGATGGAAAAGTAAAACTAGACTTAGGACCAGATAGAAGCTATATTAAAATTATAGAAAAGGGGAGGTATTGGTTTTTAGAAGGTAGGAGAGCATCAAGGGATTATATCGCGTCTTCATTTGGTCTAGCTGGAGCCTTGCTGTCCACCAATATAGAGAAAGATTATCGAGAACCTGTTGGTATTATCTATGAGTCAAGTAGAGGAGTCTTCACCTTGATTAATACATGTGAAGAACTAGAGGCTTATACTGCTCGACATAGTACCAATGTTTCTATGGATTGTACTGAAAAGTATGTTACACCATGGGAAGTGCAATACTATGTCGAACTAGCAAATCAAAATACTAACTAGGATCAAATAGTACATCGCTGGAATAAATGTTAAATATGAGAGAGAATATAACATCATTATCCATTAAGTTCAATCAAAATAATTAGAAAATCACAACCCAAACCTACAAATAGAAAAATTCAAAAGTGTCTTTGATAACTGCTATTCTCTTATAATGGACAATAGCTACCGATATGGAAATACTGGTTCTCGATTTAGAGGAAATATATTTGGACTTACATTGAGAGGACCTATTGGCAGTAAAATTATAGCTGGAATCAAATATGGCGGCCCGTTAGCAGGTGCGACGGGGATTGTATTCTCATTGGCTTCTGATCAACCAAACGGATATAAAATTGTGGATACGGGTTCAGGTTTAGCAAGTATATTTGGAGGGAGCTATGGAATTCTTGGTGCTGCCTTATGGAATATTTCAATTAAACCACTTCATAGGGCTGTAGTATATCCTACTCCTGCAGAAGATAGAGCAAGGTGGCATAATCATGTGGAGTATTGTAACAGCTCGAGTAAATGTAATTAGGATGTTAAAAAAGCTTTTAATTAGCAATCACTCGTTTTTTTACCATTCTCACAATGGGTCTATGAGCCACCCTATTATGCCTGTGATATCAGTATCTCTTACGATATATGCTTTTTTGGCAGGAACAGAAATGATTCTAAATGAAGGTAGAGTGCTGTCATTTTTGGATAAAGTACATCCTTTATTGGTTGTAGCTCCGATCTATGTGTTGATTATCATGATCTATTTATTTTATAAAAACCATTTGCCCAGTAACAAAGAATTGAGAGGCTATGGAAAACAATGGTTTGGAGTATTCTTATGTATCACTTCTGTACTGTATGCAATGTTCTGTTCTTTAAATTGACCCGCTGTAAGAAGCGTCCACGCTTCGCGCTGTTATTAAAGAGATCGAATAGAAAACAGAATTTTATAACCCGCTCTCCTAAGTTTCCGCCAAATGTGCTGATGTGCTAATTGGATAATGTGCTAATGATTTTGAAACGTAGAAACGTAAATACGTAGGAACCTATAAAACGTAAAAACCTTACTACTTTATCACGAGCTTCCTTATACCTACCTCTCCCGATTCATTTACAACTTTGATAAAGTAGATACCATGTAGAGTGGACCGTAGATCGATCTGAGAAATATCATCGCCGTAGGCTTCTTTTACAAGTGAACCACTTTCAGTAAACACTTGAATTTCGTTTATTTTTTTGTCGCTTAGGAAGGTTACTATACCGAATGAAGGATTAGGGTTTACGTCAAATTCAAATAGAGTAGATGTCTCCTCATTATTTGTTATGACATCTAAGTTCTCAAAAGCCTGGTCGAGATATCGTATTCTTTCATAAAGCCAATCTCTGGTATATGTACCCGTGTTTTCATCTAGTAATTCAGTATTGGGCCAAGCAATTCGTTCTCTTTCGTAGATGCCATTATCAGATAGGTAAGTATAATTGGCATTCATGATCTCATCGATATTTTCTACTGTGATGATCTGTCTTCTTAGCAAAGTCCATCTCTGCTTGAGTTGAGCTATGAAGCCATCTTCTCTACTATCATTTAATAGCCGATCATATAGCCCGTTAGAAAGGATATCATCTGTGATTCTCCATCGTATGCCATCCCAGCGCATGCCAAAGACCCCATCTAAATCCCACGGCACATAAAAGAAGGGCTCGTCCGCATCATATTTAGCCAGATAAGTATTCTTACCTGTGTTGTCTTCTGCTCTGGTGACATTAAGAAAGATGAAGTAGTTGACTAGATTGGCCATATCAAATAAATCACTGATTGAATCTTGAAAAACTTCCTCTTCTTCGTTCACGAGAAATGTCACGGCTTGATGGAGTGTGGACCAGTTGACTTCATCCGGGTACTGGTGCTCCCATCCACTCCAAGTATCTACCGAATTGTCATATGGTGGAGCGCCTCTAAATAGAACTGCATCATCCCACCATATGCCTTTATACAGCTCACCTCTTGTTTCTTCATCATCATTTTTCTTCAAGCGTAACTGTTTGCGATCTATCCGTTCACTCAGTCCGTATACTCCTCTATAGTCATCATTAATGAATACTTCGACATATCGATAATGAACCCCATTGATCGCCTTGGACTCTTCTACTTGATAATACAGTGTATCGATCTGACGCCACAGGTCAAAAGCTGATTTATTGCGAAGGCGCATGGGTTCGTTGTACATGGCTTGTAGATTCCAATCGTCATCACTTCGCATACCCAGCAAACTGAGGTTTTCAGTATCGTCGCCGTATGGATCATTCCAAAATTCTATACGAAGCGATTTTTTATCAAAAGATTGCGAGAAACCTCCTCTATATTCTATTCCTATGTTATGTACAGTCCTTGTACCATCACTCTCTGTCATGGCAAAGTTGGCTATGCGCCGCGGCTCATCAACGATTTCTGCCTGTGGTAGGATCGTGACAATAGGCAGTTCTGTAAAATAGAGTTGATACTGTTCTCCATTGTTCGCAGAGACGGTATATGGAACTCCTATTGTCAAGGAATCTACTGATTCATCGAACTGGAAATAATCAGAAAGCTGTATGCTACTGACCGGTTGAATAATATCGACTTCTTCATTGATCAGGATCAATCTCTTTGTGTGGTCGATGCCATAGCTATGGTCAGATATGACCAGCGTATCCTGACTGACTAGGTTAAATGAGAATAGGCAGAAAAGGAGAAAGCTAAGATGAGACATGGCAGTCATTCGTTTCATACGGTCGTGTAATACAATAATAACGTATATCTCCTAATTACTGTGCAATTGCCTCCCTTGAGGGAGGATTAATGTGGGTGAAGCAGCGCTCTCCTGGGTTTCCGCCATAACACAGATATCTAATCTGGATTTGTAGAAAGCAACAAATTGTAAAATTGTTACGGCTATAGATTAGGATAGACTTTTGTTCCCTATTTAGAAAATTATTGATGTGCTTAAACTGGGCGCTTCCAGTCCACTCAGCGACCATGTAAATGAAAAAACTAAAACGTAAATAAGTAGAAACTTGAGCGTAAGTTGATGATGTGATATGGATCAAACTACGGGAGTATGCCCCCTGCGTCTTATAATATATCCAAAAGGAAAGAGTATTTCTGAACCAGCAATATAACACCAGTTAAAGAACTAGAACTCTTCATTTTTATAAATGAAAACATGGATATTCTAAATG
>CAYYBR010000337.1:0-3940 GCA_964470035.1 uncultured Saprospiraceae bacterium | reverse complement strand
TATGTGACTTATGAGTACTAATCACTTATATAGATATTTTCTTTCACTGGTTATGTGCTTGACACTTTTCTTCATAATGGGCTGTACAGTCGATACTGCCATTCATGATGGGAGTTCAAGTGTTTTTTCAGAATTAGATGTGAAAAGTACTGGGCTAAACTTTAGAAACGACCTACAATTTAGCCCTGAACTGAATATCATAGAGTATTTGTATTTTAATAATGGGGGAGGAGTCGCTGTGGGCGATATTAACAATGATGGATTAGAGGATATATTTCTTACAGCTAATCAAGGTCCTGATAAATTGTATATTAATAAAGGCAATCTGTCATTTGATGATGTTAGCGCCAATGCTGGTATTTCTGAGTTACCTACGTGGTCGACAGGTGTAGTTATCGATGATGTGAATCAGGATGGATGGAAAGACATATATGTTTGTAAAGTATCACCTATCTCAAATCAAGAAGTTAAGAATGAGCTGTATATAAATCAAAAAGATGGAACATTTAAAGAGTCGGCTCAACAATATGGATTAGATTTTTCAGGATACTCTACTCAGGCGTCATTTTTTGATTACGATAAGGATGGTGATTTGGACATGTATTTGCTCAATCATTCGGTTCATAGTATTAAAAGTTATGGCTCAATAGAGAAACGTCTAAATCGAGATGATAAATCGGGTGATAGATTATATGAAAACAGGTTGAATGAGACTGAAGAGAAGTTTGTGGAAGTTACGGAGACAGCGGGTATCTACAGTAGTGCTTTAGGATATGGTCTTGGTATAGTGACGTCTGATATAAATGGAGATGGATGGGTGGATGTATATGTAGGTAATGACTTTCATGATAATGACTACTTATATATTAATAATAAGGATGGAACTTTTGTTGAAAGCATCAATCAGTATCTGACGCAATGTTCTCAATATACCATGGGTGTTGATATAGCAGATATTAATAAGGACAGTAAACTTGACATCTATACTACTGATATGATGCCATATGATGCGAGCTTAATATTAAAATCTGGAGGATATGATACTGAGCAGATAGTAGAAATTAAGAAAGACTTTGGCTACTTACAACAGTATTCGCGTAATTCTTTGCAATTACAGCATGATGATAAATCATTTGACGAAAGAGCTCTGATGACAAAGACATATGCTTCTGATTGGAGTTGGAGTGGATTAATACAAGATTTTGATAATAATGGCTCGGCAGACATATTTATAACTAATGGTATAGTGAATAGGCCTAATGATTTGGATTATGTAGATTATATAAGTGCAAAAAGTCGAGATAGTGATAAAGAAGAGTCTTTAAGTACTGTTAATAAAAGGCTTATCGAACAAATGCCTAATTTGAAAATACCTAACATCCTTTTTCTACAGGATAGCGAAGGAAAATTGATATTTGAGAAGAAGTTTATAGGTGATGAGGGATACTCAAATGGTGCTGCTTACGCCGACCTAGATCTTGACGGAGATTTAGATGTCATTACCAACAATGTTAATGACTATGCTAAAATTATAGAGAATATAAGCCCGGCATCTAATTATATTAGCCTAGACTTGGGGCAGCATAAAAATTCTAAAGTATCAATCTATCAACAAGGTGAGTGTTATACTAAAGAGTATACTACTACGCGGGGATATCTATCTTCCAGCACACACCTGTTACATATAGGTTTAAAAGAAAATGCAAATCTGGATTCTATAGTTGTGTCTTGGTCGGATGGCCAAAACCAAGTTTTGCATGACGTACAAATTAATCAGCATATTACTATTGATCGAGGGGAAAATATAGAAGAGACAGAAGTTGAAGAATTGGATAGGTCAAGTAGTACAGTTCATGTACTGAACATTAAACATCAGGATAACGATTATAACGATTTGGACTTTGAGCCACTGATGCCATACCGTTTATCAAAAGAAGGGCCATCCAGTGTTTTGGAGGATTTTGATGGTGATCAGATAAAAGATCTTGTAGTTGGAGGATCTAGCATATCTGCTTTGCAGTATTATAAAGGGATAGAAGGGGGAGGTTTTCGAAAGGTGGATGTGCCGAGCTTCATGTCAGATCTGAGATATGAGGATGTTGACATGACTACATTTGATTTTAATGGTGATGGATATAAGGATTTATATGTAGTCAGTGGAGGAAATGAGAAAAATGAATTAAGTGAATTACTTCAGGATAGAATTTATATCAATGATGGAAATGGAGGATTTTATAGATTGAATATTTCTCTTCCTCGCACTAATGGTGGTTGTATCGCCATAGATGATTATAATAATGATGGGTATGATGATCTCTATATAGGTACTCAAAATATACCAGGTGCTTTTGGAATTTCTCCAGTAAGTTTTCTTTTAAAAAATCATAAGGGTGAAAGGTTGGAGTTAGCAACTAGATTCAGAGATGGCATGATCGGTGATGCTGTATGGCAAGATTTAACTGGTGATGGTTCACCCGAATTAATTGTTGCATCTCAATGGTCAAAACTAAAAATCTACTCATTTCCTAACGATACAACAGCGGTTGATATATGTGATGAGTTAGGTATATCAGATATCATTGGCATATTTGACGAAGTGGCTGCTGTAGACATCAACGATGATGGTCAAAAAGATTTGCTATTAGGAAATATAGGTCATAATACATTGTGGAATATCGATGATAACCACGAGGTGAAATTATTTTTAGATGATTTTGATACCAATTCATATATTGATCCTGTTATTTTTTACACTTATGATAGGCACTTTATTCCATTTGTAGATAAAGGAACTCTTAAAAATCAAATACCGTCGCTTTCAAAGGAATTTCCTAATTATCAGGCGTATAGTAAATTTAGAAATATTGATCAGTTGTATATTGATGGGTCGAATTCTAAGTTAGCGAGTTTTGAACTCAATACTTTGTCTTCTGGTGTTCTTCTGTCTGGAGATAGTGGAGCTTACCGATTTGTTGCTTTTCCAGATGATATGCAAATTAGTAATATTGAAGATTTTCATTGGGTAGATAGTGGCCCTTTTGAGGGATCCTTGCTTTATGTGGGCAATAATAAAGATGCGAGCCATAGACTTGGACAAACTCTTGGATCTCGTGGAGGTATATTGTCGGACTTTGACCCCACACTAGGCGAGTTTAAAAAACACAAAAGTCTTAATCTCCCAATCGGGGTTGTATCAAAAAGGATACATCAATTATCTGATACAGAGTATATCATTATCAATAATGATAATGTTCAATTTCAAGTAAAATTGATAGAGTAAACTACTCTTGTTAAGTTGGTATTATATATTTAATCATTAACTAGAAAGTGTGAGCGCTTCTATTTACGTAAGTGAATTCATTTATGGTTGACCTTGGTATTCTGTATATCATTAAGAAGCCAATCAGGTTGTGTTTGTCGTGTATTTTAGCACTTTAATCGTCATTTCTGGCTATTTGTTAAGTGTCTGTATAACTTTTTACAAACAAATTGACTTAACGATGGCTTTTGGAACTCATAATATCAGCAGTGTTAGATATAATAGGAATCTACAGAATGATTATAGGTCGAGAGCAAAGCTTAAGAAAAGCGCTTTGAGGGACTATTTTTCGAAAGCACGTCGTAAAGGCGCGTTAGTAAAAGATCATTTATCTAAGTCAGAGAGAGCAGAAGTAAGAGCGAGACTAAAGGCACGCAAAAGGAGTGGGCAGCTAGTTAACATAACAATGTTGTTCATAACGATCCTCTTGGTGTATAGTATGGTTACCTATTTAACCTAGTGCTAAACTAGAATCTTCAGATATCATACCTTCGTCGCATGAATACAGCGGAGGAACTTGTAGAACTACTCAACCTCGAACAGATAGAGGAAAACATATTCAGGGGTAATAATTATCAATCCCCGTGGAAAAGAGTCTTTGGCGGGCAGGTGCTAGCGCAA
>CAYYBR010000336.1:0-3944 GCA_964470035.1 uncultured Saprospiraceae bacterium | reverse complement strand
ATCGATCTGTCTATGTTTGCCCTTACCCCACTTACGTAAATCATGTAACTCTATACTGATCAACTCTCGCTCCTGGGCGCGCTTCATGATGCTATGGCTAAGGGGACTCTCCAGCAACTCGGGCAGACAGGTGATAATATCGAAGTGCATACACTGTAGATGAATGGTAAAGATATCTGATCAACTTCTATCTTCACCATCGATGAAGTATGAAAACTCGCTTTCTTATGCTCAGCGCCTAGATCAGGAGGATGATCTGCGTATGTATCGAGACGCATTTCTCTGTCCCAGAGATCAAGATGGACAAAGGATCATCTACTTCTGTGGTAACTCCCTCGGCTTACAACCTCGATCCACACGTGCACATGTCATCGAGGAGCTCGACTCCTGGGAGAACCGAGGTATCGAAGGTTACTTTGAAGGTAAGCGCCCATGGCTGTCCTATCACGAAGAGCTTTCAGCCCTCATGTCAGAGGTAGTTGGCGCCAAGCCCGAGGAAGTCATCGTGATGAATACCCTATCTGTCAATCTCCACCTCATGCTCGTCAGTTTCTATCAGCCTCGAGGCAAGCGCTGTAAGGTGATGATAGAGTCTGATGTATTTCCGTCAGATCGGTATGCTATCGAATCTCAGATCAAGCTCCATGGTCTCTCTCCTTCGGACTGTATCATCGACATCCATCCCAGAGCGGGTGAAATCTGTCTGAGAGAAGAAGATATCATCGCACAGATCGAAGCACATGGCGATGAGGTCGCCCGCGTGCTCCTCGGCAATACGAACTACTATTCCGGTCAGTACTTCGATATGAAGAGCATATCTACAGCTGCCCATGCCGTAGGGAGCTATGTCGGCTTTGACTGCGCACATGCAGCTGGCAATCTTCCGCTAGACCTACATGATAGCGGATGTGACTTCGCTGTATGGTGTACCTACAAATACCTCAACAGTGGGCCTGGAAGTCCAGGTGGGGCATTTGTCCATATACGCCATCAGCAAAACGATCAGCTCCCGCGCCTCGCTGGATGGTGGGGCCACGATGAGTCCAAAAGATTTGACATGCGAGATGCATTTGATCCTATGCCCGGTGCAGCCGGCTGGCAGCTCAGTTGCCCTACTGTACTGGCACTAGCAGGTGTAAGAGCCTCACTAAGGCTTATCAAAGAAGCAGGAGGCATACATCAACTTAGACAGAAGTCTATCGGTCTTACTGGTTATTTAGCATATTTGCTTCACACCATCAACGATGATCGGATCTCCATCATCACTCCAACTGATCACACGCAAAGAGGAGCACAACTATCTATAAGTATCGCAGGTGTCGGCAAGTCAGTTCATCAGCATCTCCTCCAGCAAGGTGTCATTACTGATTGGAGAGAACCAGATGTGATGCGTGTGGCACCTGCATCGCTATATAATACTTATGAAGAAGTTTACCGGTTCTATCAGCTTCTCGCTGACTTTCTATAGAAAAGGAGCACTCTGCCCAACACAGTCATATTCAGCTAATACTGCTAATACAGCTAATACAGCGGAATATACTTGCATATTAAGACCCTTGTCTAGATTCTAAGCCATATCTTAGAATTCATTAACACGCTGTATCATAATGACGAATATCATCAAACAAGACTACACATGATTTAAGGTCATATGATGAACCGATTACAATCGGTTATAACCGTTTGTAGCCGTTTGTAGTCGTTTACAATCGGCTACGGTCAATAAACAAAGGACTTATGAATAAATCAACGGATATATTAACATTAGGTAACGGAGTGAAAAAGGTTACCACGGATAATGAAAAGGTGTTTAGATAACGTAGTTCTGAGTCATAATTAGATCTCTAAAATGATACGAGAAAAGAAATGCAATATGGATACCTCCCAAATGATTCTGTTAGGAATGCAAACCCTCCGAAAATGATTAGAATTCATTCAAAGAAATTAAAAACAACAAAATCTGCTACGCTGTCAACAAACATGAAATATAAAAGCAAACTATTTGTAAACAGCTCGGAATACTCTACTAGAGTGAAGCAACATCCAAATCATGGTGCTTTCTATCCGACCAATACCGCGCAATTATGATGTATACCCAACATAGAAAACTACGCCTCAGAACTACGCGTCATGATGTCATATCTCTTCGCTAACGCTTCGAGAGACGACACATACGCAGCGGACGTTAGTGACCATTAGCCAAAATATGAAGAAAAAATTCTTAGATAAACTACGAACTGCGTTAAAAGAGTGTCTCGAAATTGTAGACTTAGAACATGATAAACTGTTATCAAAGGATCCTGATGGATTTTATATTCCTCGACTTGATAACTATCCGGTAGTACATTTTTACAAAGACAATCCATTTCCCTATATCCAATTATACCCTAGAATAATTGGAAAAAAAACGGACTATCTCGAAATATTAAATAGATATCTGTCAACTGAGAAGATACCTAGCCTGGACGCCCTAGAAAGGTTGTGTTACTCAGATTCCTATCTTAGTCACTTTTATTCAACTCCTCTAGGTGGTTCTACAACAGAGAACGCAAAAAAATATGCATCGAAAAAATTCATAATAGAATTTAAAAACCTAGTTAATCATATCGCATCTATAAAAAATCGTAGTCCCAAGAAAATAGAAGAGAAGCTGAAACTCTGGCTCAATTCAATATTTGGCAAAACGATATCGTTTGACATAGTAATCCCTCTTCTTAATCTAAATACTGAATGCAAGTCATTTAGTCTATCCAATAAGGTAAGAATTCAAAAAATGACAATACAAGATCACTTGGATAGAAATATAAGAACGGGTGGCTCAATATCAGTAAAAGAAGAAATAGTCTTTAAAGCATCACACGCGCTAATATTCGAAAGATTCCTAACGATAAACAACATCAAAAGAAGCAAAAATATTTATAATGCACTAGAATTGTACGAGAACAAGAAAGCCGAAATTAATCGTACAATACAAATAATGAATCTAATATCTGACAGTAAAATTGGTTATTGTCAATTACTATTCAGGCAAGGCGACCACGAATGCAAGTGGTTTGGTGAGACAGCATATAGTGAAATTTTTGGAGAAAGAAAATATCCAGGAACATATGACAGCACAAGTTACTTTTCAGAAGGTAAATTACATAGATCAGAACTTTTTGAGATTCGCAAATTTTCTAAGATCAATTTACAAGACAAAAGATTATCTCTCGCTATTAACAAGTTAAATTCCTCCAAGCTTAGAAGTTCTTCAAATGACTCCATCATTGACATCGCAACTGCTTTGGAGTCTTTGCTATCAGATAAAAGTGATGTTTTAAAGTTCAAACTAGCGCTTCGAGGTTCAATAATTGCATCAATCTTCAAATTCAGTGATTTCGCCGCTGTTGAGGTGAAACAGGGAATTAAACAATTCTACGATCTAAGAAGTTCAATTGTACATGGCAACCATAAGAACTTTACCAGACTTTCTAAGTTAAAAATCGGAAGAGATCAAATCACTCTTCATCAATTCGGACAAGATCTATTAAGACACATCTTAATATTTTTAGTTAAAAAACCATCTTTTATTGAAGTCAGTCGAATTGATAATTATTATATTAGAAACAAGTAACACCCATCTTGAATCAATAATTCATGAATTTAGCCAAAGAGATTAAGGATTCTAGAGAATCTTATGCCAATCAATGGAATTTCACTTCCGAATTCTATAACAATAAAGGATACTACGAAATATTCTCTGCATGGGTTCCGTCTAAATCAAAAATACTTGAAATAGGTTGTGGATCGGGATATAGCACATTGGAATTACTTAAAAACTCAGAATTCATACATTCAATAGAAGAAAATACAGAGTGCATAAAAATGGCTAGTGAACTTCTTAAAATAAACAATATCGATCATCAATTAATATTAAGAGGAGAGACACTACAAGACCGAAATAC
>CAYYBR010000335.1:0-3954 GCA_964470035.1 uncultured Saprospiraceae bacterium | reverse complement strand
GAGGGAGACTTGAACTCCCGACCTCAGGATTATGAATCCTGCGCTCTAACCAGCTGAGCTACCACGCCGTAATAATTGGGATGCAAATATATACTTCTCCTCTTCCTTGTACAATACCTCTCACAACATCATATCATGGACATCTCCACCTAGCATGGCCTTGCCTACTGTCTTAAAGTTGCCAGCAGACACCATGCCGTGCTGAGTTACCACCTGTATGTCTCTTAAAAGCTCTGAAAGCTTATTAGTATCCCATACCGCGGAGCCACCGGCAAGCCTGTGGGCTTGCCTGACGCATGCGTCACACAGAGCTGTGCTCTGTGCGGTGGCGAGGCGTACACGAGCCTTTGTTTCCTTACTACATGACCCTTGTTCTGCCTCGAACTCAGCTTCTTTAATAATGCGATATAATAGGCTTTCGGCCGCTAAATACTGGCCTTCGATCTTACCTATCTGTTGTTGTGCTTCAGATCTTTCGGCCAGCGGTCTACCCATGCCAAAAGGACTCTTTTTTTGTGCTAAGCTTTTGATTTCATGAACTGCCCTTCTGGCTAATCCCAATGAAACAGAGGAAACAGCTACACTTAATGCTCCTAAAAAGGAAAAACGATACAAGGGTGCATCCACTTGAGCCTCTTGAACTGGAAACAGACTCCATCTGCCATCAGGGATGAAAACATTATTCGCTTGATAATCTATGCTATGCGTGCCTTTGAGGCCTGTCACATGCCAGTTATCGATCATTTCGATCTCATCTGGTCTGAAAAAGACCACGGCACTCCCCTCAGGTCGTTCTCCTTGAAAGAGTATGACACCTCCTACGATATGAGAGCTATGTGTGATACCTGAACCCCATGACCAACGTCCCGTTACCTTAAGTCCTCCTTCAACTTTTATGGCCATACCGGCAGGGCCCGCAAAACCGCCGACCATGGCATGCGGATTTTCAAAGAGAAGCTGGGCTAATGGATGATCTACAAAGCCTGAGAAAAGCGCAGAACATCCAGTTACACCGACGATCCATGCTAGTGATCCATGGTGATAAGCGATATCTGCTATGATAGTGGAGACATCGGAGACTGATCGCTCACCACCTCCCACTGCTTTGCTCCCCCATAGCTTCACAAGACCTGCTTCTTTGACTTGATGCATCAGGTTATCGGGTATATTACGGAGTTGTTCAATTTCCGCCTTTCTATCTTCTGCCTCTTTGGCTATCTCTACGTGGCTATTCATGTTTATATATTCTGTGATAACAATTATAGCTGTTTAGCCTGATGAAGAATAGAGTCAGGATGCAAGTTGGTAAAAACTACTTGATCATCTCACTATAGGCGCCTCTTTGATCCGCTATTAGTTCTTTGTACGGCTGTATAATAGATTGATACGGGGGATTATCTCGAACCTCATCAAAGATCGGATCTATCTCAATCCACCTTACATTGTGAAGGTTACCGCTTTCTATGTAATCAGATATTTGCTCTAAGGCTGAAGTATCATCGCCACTTATTACGGCTATGCAAGCATTGATATACTTATAAAACGATTGGATTGATATTCTCATTTCTCGATTCTTGATGTGCTCCAAATGGTCAGACACAACCTTTGATACAACCTCTTTGCCTTTATCAACTCGCCCCGTTTGGATTAAAGCATAAGCGTAGTTTACATAGGAGATAATCTCATACACAGATCGATCTATAAGAGATGCAAGCATATCACTATCTCCTCTATTTAATTCAAAAAGACTTACAGCCTTCGCGAAATTTTTAGAATAATAAGCATCTTCAAACTTGTACAAATTGATATCTGGCCACTGAGAATTATATCCAGCCAACAATGTTGTTACTTCACTTGCCTTCTTAAATTCTCTTTTCTGAAAGTAATAATCTCGTCTAAAATTGTATTTGGTTACAATATCTTGTTTGTCATCATTTTCTATATCATCGAGTTCACTATCAAGTATATCGAGTGCCGAAAGATTAGCTAAAGATTCTAAATAGTAACGGAGGTGCGTTCCTTTTTTCCCATTGAGACTTACACATTCTTTACTTATCAAAGCAACAGAATCTAATTGTAATTTATAGTAGTAAGAACCAGCAAGATTAGCCCATAAGTTTGGATGTTCAGGTGCTATGGTAATCCCTTTTCTAAAAGTCTTAATGGCATGATCGATATCTCCAACCTCTCTCTGATAGATAGCACTTGTATTTATCAAATTGGGATTTAGTGGATTAACCTCTAGAGCTCGTTGCATGAGCGAATCGATTTTTTTAAAATCTAAATCTAGGTCTTGGCAAGCTATAGCATAGCCATATAGGGCGTTATCATTGTTGGGGTTTAATTCAATTGCTCTTTTGTAAGCGGCCTCAGAAGCTTCAAAGTCCCTTTTCCACCAATGATTAAGACTGCCTTCTAAGGCGTGGGCATCTGATAGATCAGGATTGAGTGCCTTCCCTTTGTTCATAAGTCGCTCAGCTTCTGGGAAAAACACTTCTGGACTTTCTCCTGCGTAGTATACAAGATGGATGTGCATGTTACCCAATAATATATGTGCCTGAGCGAAATTTTCATCTAATACAATAGCTTCTTCTAAAAGTCGCTTTGCTTCATAAAGTGATTCTCTATTTCCACTTTCTTTGAGCTGGCGTGCAAGTAAATAATTTTCGTAAGCATCAAGATTTTGAGTATACTCTGATGACGTCGACGTAGCACCTGGTGCAAAAACTGACTGAACAAGTGTAGAAGAAATTTTTTCTGCTATATCTGACTGCACCTCTAAGATATTTTTAGTCGTAAGCTCTATATCGTAATTTTCAGCCCATAAGTTGTTGTCAGATTGTGCATCTACTAACTGTACATTAATACGTACTTGATTGTCAATACGGCGAATGCTCCCTTCCATGAGATGAGTCACATCAAGTAATTTTGCAATCTCGGTGGTCGAGCGATCTGTATCTTTTAATCGCGATACAGAACTCCTCGATATAACCTTTAACAACTTGGACTTAGATAAAAAAGTCAGCAAATCATCATGCATACCTTCGGTGAAATACTGGTTCTCTTGATCAGAACTAAGATTTTGAAATGGTAAGACTGCAATTGACTTTTTATTAGAGACATCTTGGCTTATTGGCTCAATTACATTCACACGATTTGGAAAGAAGAAATCTGTAAATAAAAATGAAGAACTCAACAAGAGGCCTAATAATACAATAGTTCCAATCAGACTTGGTATGAGGTAGAATTTTTTCTTCTTCGCCTTGCCTCTTACCTCATTGCTTTTGGGGACGATGAGTTGATCATTTGAAAGAGCATATACATTTAATGGCTCGGCAATGTTGCGAAATTCATATTTCCCTAGTAGGGTTGTTGTATAACTATTGTGATTTTTAATTTTCTCGTATACATTCTCTGAGATAAGTACACTTCCGGGCACTCCCATAGATTCTATTCTCGATGCCACATTAAGAGCATTTCCAAATACATCATCCCCTTTGTCTATTACTTCTCCTACATGTATACCGATACGAAGTGGAACCACAGGACTTTCTCGAAAAGAGATTTGCATCTCCTTGGAACATTCTACAGCATTAGTTGCACTGTTAAAGAGAGCTATACTGCCATCACCATAAGATTTAATAATCTCTCCGTCATTATCCCATACTTTTTCTTCTATGACTTTTTGGTACCGCTCAATTATGCGCATTGCATTGGCTTCATCTTCTTCCATCAAGGCGCTATAGCCCTTAACGTCTGCGAACAAGATAGCTGCTAATAGATGCCGTGGTTTACTCATTTGGTTGATTTAGTGAGTAGAGTTATCTGCTCAAGGTAAAGACAAAATACCTTTATAAGGTCAATCTTGAATCATGATGATTGTAAGATAGCGCTAGTACTTTGCGACCTTGTTCAATTTCCTCTTTTCATTCCTAAGATGCTTTGTCTATGTTT
>CAYYBR010000334.1:0-4004 GCA_964470035.1 uncultured Saprospiraceae bacterium | reverse complement strand
CTTCTTTACCTATCTTTTTAAGAAGATATCCAGAGGCTCCTGCTTGATATGCTTGTTTGATATCTTGAGGGTCTTCGTTAACAGACAATACTATCACATGTATATCAGGAAAAGATGATTTTATTTTACCTGTCAAGTTGATACCATCCAGATATGGCATGTGATAATCTGTTATAACTATATCAGGCTGAAGAACTTTAAGAGCATCAATCACCTTTCTGCTATCATTAAAGGTGGCGACCACCTCTATCCCTTCTATTCTTTCTAACAATAAAGCTAGACTGTCAGTGATGATCTGATGATCGTCGACGAGTACAGTTTTTATGTTGTTTGATGAAGTGGACATAGACCTGAGAACTAATATAGCTGATTAGTAAGGATTAAAAATGATACTAAAAAACTATCCGAAACTATGTAGTGGAAAGGTCCGAGCAATACACAAATAGCAAGAAATTCTGTCATCTGAGCTTCAATTTACTATCTTTTCAAAATGAAAACAATACTTACCTCTCTCATAGTAATGTTTTGCGGATATACTTCGCAGACACAGATAAAAGCGCTAGTCGGCGGAACCCTCATAGATGGCTTTGGGGGCCAACCTATATATAATAGTGTCATCATCATCGAAGATGATAAGATCTTGAAAGTAGGTCACCAAGGCAATACTGACATCCCCGAAAATGCAGAAGTCATATCAACAGAAGGCATGTCTGTTCTCCCAGGCTTATGGGATATGCATGTCCATCTTATGATCACAGGTCATAGTGACTACGCTCACTGGGATACCGCATATATCAACCAATTTGCGGATATCATCATGCCCGCTAGTGCCTTACAATTACTAGAAGCTGGAGTAACCAGTGCTAGAGATCTGGGTGCTCCTCTTGAAGCAAGTATTTCCGTAAGGGATAAAATCAATAATGGAGAGATCCCAGGCCCCACGATGTATATGTCGGGTCCTTTTATACAACATAAACCTTATCCTGGAACTGAGGCATTTCGTTGGGGTGTGAATGGTGCGGCAGATGCCAAGACAAAAGTCAGGAGGCTCGCTGATGCAGGTGTGGACTGCATAAAACTTATAGACCAAGATCAGATGACTCAAGAAGAAGTGGTAGCGGTGGTAGAAGAAGCTCATCTACATGGTCTAAAGGTGGTTGGCCATAGTCATCGACCAGAAGAAATTCGTCGCGGCCTAGCAGCTGGAGTGGATAACTTCGAACATACTGGTCTTTCATCTGCGCCAGAATATCCCGCTGATGTGATGGAGATGATCAAGGAGCGTACCGCTCAGATGAATCTAGGTCCACTTTATTGGACACCGACAGTAGAGGGGCTGTATAACTATGAGTACGTCCGCGATAATCCAGAAAAACTCGATAATGACTGTTGGCATAAAGGGCTCCCAGATCATATCATAGATGATATAGAATCTTCGATCCAATATCCCGGTCGTCTGCCCTACTTTCAGCTTACTCCAAGTCGAAAGCCAACACTAGAAAGGAAGGTCAAGCAACTCATAGACGCAGGTGTGGTATTATTGATAGGTACCGATAGCGGGATACCTATGAAGTTTCACTGCCAATCTACATGGAACGAATTAGATGTATGGGTCAATGAGTTTGATATAGATCCAATGTACGCCATCAAAGCTGCCACCTATTGGCCAGCTAAGATGATGGGTGTTGATAATAAATATGGCACAATAAGCGAAGGAAAGTATGCTGATATTATAGCTGTCAAAGGTGATGTGCTACGGTGGATATCACTTCTTAGTGATGTGGATATGGTGATCAAACATGGAGAGAGAGTTAAGTAAACCTGTAAGACAGAAAAAAGGTAACAGGCATTAATGAAAAAAAATATTCTGCTTTTTGCTCTATCTAGTCTGTTATCAATATTGGCGGCTGAAGTATTCATCGGAATAGTTTCTCCCCAAATCTCTGAACACGACAATATGTTCACACATGACCCTGAACTAGGGTGGGCATTCGTTCCGAATAAGGAAGGTATTATTATTCATTCCAATGACGTCAAACATCACATACGAACTAATCAAATAGGTTTTAGAGACACTCCAATTGATTCCAATAGTAGAGCAAAGAAAATCCTTGTGCTAGGTGATTCATTTGTGAGCAATATATCGGTTTCTAAAAATGACGTTTTTACGGAGGTAATGGAACAAAATATGCCAAACTACGATGTATTGAACTTCGGTGTAAATGGTTACGGACAAGTACAAGAGTATTTACTCGCACAAAAATGGCTGCCGATTATCAAGCCCGACTTCCTTATAGTTCTTGTATACATCAGAAATGACTTTATAGACAATACCGGGGATCTAGATTGGCTCTACTCTCGACCTTATGCTTCTCTCAACCAAAAAAATATAATCGAATTTAAATTTCCTGACAACCAGACAACCAGACAACCAGACCAAGTAACTCCAAAGGCTTCTTCCACCGCTTTCATCTATATCACTTTATTCAAACTCGACTACACAATATCCGATTATCTAAAGACAACGAAACCTTGATAGGTGACAATTCTGTTCAAACTATACCAGAGTTATATCTATGTAATATAAATCCTTCTCAAGAGACAGAGATAAAATACAAGATAATGGAATCACTGCTCACGAAAATCTCTGAAGAAGCATACTCACAAAACATTATACCCATATTTGCATTAGCACCTTCCATTTTTCAAGTTAATAAAGCACTCTGGTCCGAATTACTTGTACCAAAATATGATCAAAATCAAAATTATGACAAATCATATCCCAATAAGAGAATGACAACCTTCGCTAATGAAAACAATCTCTTTATGATAGACCTCCTGCCAACATTGAACTCAGCCTATGACGAGGGCTACATACTTTACAACAAAAAAGAACAGCATTGGACAGAAAAGGGCAATGAGATTGTAGCGTATACCTTACAGAGTTTTATAGACTCTATAAGCACAAAGTCCTCAAACTTTAGACTTGAAAATATAAATTAGCTACACAGCACAATAACGATCACCATAATTTCTCAAAATTTTGAGCGGTATATGGGCCTTGTTTATCCTTAAAAAGACTATGGCTCGGGGGATTCAAAAATAAGTAGTTCTTTCTGGTCAAAACTCTTCTAATAAAAGCAAGCGGGAATAGTATCAAATAAAAAATCAAACCAAGCATGATATTGGGTATAATCATGCTTAAGAGCCAGGTTATCACACTCCATAATAGAGTAATCTTCTTAGCAACATATGGAGATAGAAGTCCCAGCAATCCAATAGCCATGGATGTATAAATAAAAACATTCATCCAAGTAATCAGGTAAACAATACCAAAACCAAGTGTGATTGTTAATATAGTTTTCTGTGGATCAAGATTTGGCAAGTTCATTATAAAACTTAGAAAAGAGAGTAAATAAATGGCGCTAATGCACTATTTGACCCAAAGACTATCAAGAACCCAAAAAACAAAAAGATTATGATGATAGGGGCGAGCCAGTACTTTTTACGCTCCTTCATAAAATTCCATAGATCTATCAACAGTTCCATATGACCAATATAAGTCTAGTTTCGGTATAGTCCATCTCGGATTAATCTAATATTGCATTAATCTTCCATTTCTCATCTCCCGCACCTACTAATTGTTCTTCCTTGAGATATACAAAGTCTTCTATAATCAGGACATCCATCTCAGTCGCCATAAAACATATATAGGCGTCCATGGGGGTGAGGACTATAGGTTGCCCCCTTATGTTAAAACTTGTATTTATTAAAATTCCGTGATTAGTTATATTCTTAAAAGCTTGCAGCAATTTATGAAATTTTGGATTTGTTGCTTTTGAAACAGTTTGAACTCTGCTAGAAAAATCTAGATGTGTTACAGATGGTATATCGCTTCTTTTTATACCTAGTCTTTCCTTAATTGGGAGCAAATCATAATCTTCAGGTAGTTTCATCCTTCGTTCTTCTAAGACCGAAGCGGTAAATAGCATATATGGTGAAGC
>CAYYBR010000333.1:0-4053 GCA_964470035.1 uncultured Saprospiraceae bacterium | reverse complement strand
AATCTCAACGTAAGAATAATTCATGTTCATGTGAGGTGTTTTAAAAATTATAAGGCTTCCATAGTTTAATGGAACAGCTAAACTTTCTTCATCCAAAAGCTCCCTCCTGGAGCTTTCAAATACAGTGGCATATTCTCCTTGAAGTATGCGACATTATTATAGAATACCTGCGCATTATGCAATATAATTTCATATGACTTATTATTCATTAAAAATGCCCTGAGAAGGTATGACTCGTTCCATGCCCTTCCTTTTTCTATCCAATTAAATGGATATTGGAAATTAATTCCAATGTCATGCACATGAATTACTACTCCTGGCTTTAGAAATGGCAATATCTCAAAAAACAAAAAATTAACATCGCTGCCTGCTTTAGAAACATGTGATGAGTCTATAAATAGGATATCATTTGCTTCCAGCTCTTCATAAATTACCTTCGGAGTATCTTGAACAATACATTCGTGAAGATTGATTTGATCTTTGGTCGTGAGTAACGAATTAAGCCTTTCTGGATATGGTTCTACAAAGGTTAATTTTGTATTCTTTAAACTATTAATTCTATCACATGAATCCAACATCAATGCAGACGAAAACCCCGACCCTATTTCGATAATCTTTGAAGGCTTGAACGTATTAAGAATTAGATATAAAGATATACCATCAGCATAACCGAACATATCATTTTCAAAATAGTATCTAAACTCTGATGTTTTCTGACTCGAGAATGGGATAGTATCATAATAGTGCTCACAGGATCGCAGAAAGTCCAATTGAGCCTCAATATTCATATTAATACCAGCACAGTTCTTCTTAAAGTTGAAAATTGAACTTCTTCTTTCCCTTATCTCTTCTACATCAGGTATAGGACTGTAGAAATGACCTGGTGGTGTCCACGTTTTATATTTCTTGAGTTCTTTAAGTATATCTTTCATTCACAACTCTTATATGATCAGCTAATCTTTCAAGGTTTTGTTGGTGTTTAGAAAGAAACTTAGCAAAATTCTCTTTCTGGTAGGATTTGAAACCCGTATTCTCATCTGTACCTGAAGTTCCTCCTTCATAATGAAATACTACACTCTCAGGGGTCACAACGGTCTCTAATCCACTTTCCCAAGCTGTATAGGCATAATCTGAATCTTCACAATAGCAAGGGTGAAACTGGTCATCAAACACACCTATTCTATTGATCGTTGTTCTTTTGATATACATGGAGCATCCTGACACATAACCTACTCTCTTCATCTCATTATATTCAGGAAGTTCAGGGTCTTCCCACTTTCCGATATTTCTTCCTGTTCCGTCTGGATATAGCTCTGATCCAAATTCTTGTAATTTGCCATCAGGGAAGAGAAGCTTGCTTCCAGCTATGCCCACTTGATCACTGCTGTATGCGGCCTTCCTCAATGCACCCAACCAACCTTTTGTAACCTCTGTATCATTATTTAACAGCAGGACATCCGATTCAGGATATTCGAGCATCATTTCGTTATTAGGTCTGACAAATACATCGTTAGAATCTGACAGCCTAGGTATTAGTCGTTCCTCTTGCGCGGCCTTTTTTACAAGATATTCCTGTGTTCCATCAGTACAACCATTAGAATGAACAACTACACGATAAAATGGATAATCTGTGTAAGAAAAAATCGCATTAAGACATTTTTCTAATAAGTCCAGTCTATTCCAAGTTACTATGCATATTGTTACGGTGGGATTTATATCCTGATACATCTGCAGTCTTGCTTTCTCCGGTCCTACAAGTTTATCTAACTTTAGCTTGGACGCCTCAACTAAAGGCCCCAAGTCCATATCACTTGATATGATTGATATGATTCTTTCCGCCATATCTCCTACTAAAGAGACAAATCCTTCTTTACCATCTACTAAATTGATTCCTTCATTACCAATATCTGTAGTCAACACAGGAATACCATAACTTATAGCTTCGCATATTTTTCCCTTTATGCCTGCTCCCGCTACCAGTGGCACAACAGCCATAAAGGATTTTTTGTATAAATCAGTAATTTCCTCTTCGGGGATAAAGCCCAAAAAGTCAACATTGTCTAGTTCACCATAGTCTTGTATTCGCGCTGGAGCATTAGCTCCTGCAATTACAAATCTCACATCTGGAATGCTCCTTATGACTTTAGGTCTAATATCATTAATAAGGATATCAACTGCCCTTAGATTAGGAGGGTGATTATACCCCCCGAAAAAGAGAATATTCTTGGTTTCTACTTTCGAAAATGGCCTTTCATATACGTCATGAATATTAGAAACTATTGAAACATGCGCTTCAGGTAATTGGTTCAGAATGGCCTTTTTGTCGTTTTCAGTTACCGCCCATATTACATCTGCTAATCTATAAGAGTCTAATTCGACTTTCTTATTAAGCTGCACGTCTTCCGCAATAAGGTCATCACCTTCAGCGAGCGATCTTTCTTCACGAACCCAATGCACATCAACTGTATCCACGATCTTCAAGGCATTAGGGTACTTCTTAAAAATTGCAGAATTATCATGTAGTGTATAAAACCAAGCAAAAATGATTACGTCGATTTCAGGCAAAGCCATGAAAACATCATTATAATTACGTGAGTCTATGACGCTAACACCGTTACTTATTAGGTGGTCTCGATACTTAGGTGTTCTAGCGCCTAAGGTAAAAGCCGTAATATCTGAAAATGAAGAAATCAAGGAAAGCAATTTAACTGCTCTTCTTCCGCCACTTGATTGATCGAAGTCAGGCAAATTTGGAGAAATATATAGTACTTTCTTTCGACGAGGAAGCTCTTTACCGTTCATAGCTTCAGTTGCCTTTAATGGTGAAGATTTTACAAGGTCTGTTTTTAAACCTAATTTCTTCCTGAAGTTAGACAAGATTCGCTCATAAGGTTCTTCTCTTATTGCTCTAATCAGCGTCTTGAGGTTTTCTAAGTTGAATAAAGACATGGACTTGCCTGGGTTCCGCAGAAAAAGAGTCATTCCTCCTAAAAACAACCCAAAGATTATCGCAAGGTTTTTCCCAAATTCATATATCATCCTAATTGGCCATGTCATCAATCTACCGATCTTAT
The DNA here is from genome assembly GCA_964470035.1 of uncultured Saprospiraceae bacterium. Lineage (GTDB taxonomy): Bacteria > Bacteroidota > Bacteroidia > Chitinophagales > Saprospiraceae > JAJRXG01. The sequence continues at coordinate 979 of CAYYBR010000333.1, read as the reverse complement.
AGCTCAACGAGTTTGAAATATCATGAAGGTTTTTTTCTCTATTCTGATAAGCTTCTTTGAAATCCAAAATTTCATTGTGTTGTTTTTCTACAATATGGAGGGCATCTTTCTTTTCATTCTTTAATTGGTCAACTGAACTAAGCAACTCATCATTGGCCTTACTTAATTCTTCCATATTCTTTTTAGCAACTCTTAGTTGCTCAACACTGCTTTCAGATTTGACTAATTGCTCCTTAAGTAAAAGAAGTTCTTTTGAGAAGACTCTAACAGATTCATCGGCCTCCAGTTTTATGATTTTTTTCAACTTCTGATTCTCAGCACCATATTCTTCTACTTTATCTATGAGTAGTTTTAAATTATTGTCTAGTTTGCTGATCTCACCTAAGCCATTTTCATAAGACTGCAATTTTTCGTGGTATTCTTCAAATGTTTTTTGCAGATTCTGTTGATAACTAAGTAGATCGTTCTTCCTTTCGTCTATACTTCCCAAGAGATACTCATAATCAGCTGACTTGCCATCCAATTGGAGCTCGAGTTCTCTTTTCTCTTCATTTGATCTACTCAACAACTCATCAAAATCAGACTTCAATTTTTCTAAATCAGACTTCTCTTGAGCGAGCGATTGATAGTCTACTTTATCTAACTCGAATGTTTCAGCAAAGTATCTGATATAAATTGATTCAATCTCTACATCAGATGACAAAATAAGCTTAGCATATATTGAACTCGAATGATAACTATCTTCTTTTTTTATCATCCCACTCGTGCTCCACCTTACTTCTTCTTCATTGACTAGAACATCTGTAAATTGGTATGTTCCTATTTTATTAAATGGTATAAATTCTACCTCGCTAAGGGACCTATCGTCACTCCTGTTCCATTGGATGACATTCCATCCGTTATTTGCAATGAAATTGACTAGCTCTTCTTTATTACCATTGAGACCTATTGCTATCAACTTTGAATGATACTTACGTTG
>CAYYBR010000332.1:0-4098 GCA_964470035.1 uncultured Saprospiraceae bacterium | reverse complement strand
ATCACCCAAAACATTGGTAATGTCTGAGACAAAATCAAAGAAAATAACCTAACTAATCAAATAACTATTTGTCGAAAGAGCTGTTATTGCATCTGATCAAGCAATTGGCTTAAAGGATGCAACCAGTGTTTTTTTAAGAATTCAATAAAAATAACTCTTGTCCTTCTTATTTAAAATTAAATTTATGATACTTCGTCGTTTTGTGTATGTATTATCTATTTCTCTGCTTTTTGTTTCAATGGCTCAAAGTCAGATAAGCATTGGTCAGATCGAGCATGCCTCGGAAGATCATCATGCAGAGCAAGATAGTGCCTACCATTGTGGGTTGTGTAGCAAGTACTTATTTGATAGCCATGAGGGCACAAGTATCAATGATACCACTTTGCATTATCATGGCATCGGAACGGATGAGTCGACAAGTCCATTTAAATGTGCAGGTTGTGATAGTCATTTAGGGTTTCATAACCATGAAGAGGGTCACTATGAGGTACTCAATGATAATGTAAGTAAAAAGGAAGATGGTAAATTCTATTGTAAGGCTTGTCAATTGCCTCTTTTTGAGGAAGAGTTAGTCGAGAAGAGTGATGAGTCATCTACATATTTTCATAAACCCATTGGTGCAGATAGAATTGTGATTGATGATCATGAGGATTTTTATAAAGTAAGAGGATCTCATCTCACATGTAAGAATTGTAATGGCAGGATAGGTTCTGCAACGGGCAGTGATAGTCGAGGATTTGGTCTTAGATTAATCTTGGGCAAAGTCAACAAGAAAAAGCGGAGTTATTAGCTCTTTTAATATTTACGCGGCTCTTGTTAATGAGTTAGAGAAAAGGTTGTTCTAGATACTAATGTCTGATACATATGTTACATCTGGCTTTTTATAAGCGATCGTCAACAAATGTTACCTTTTTGCTCGTATATGATCACTTAGAAAGAATAATAAAGGCACAAGGAAGCTAAGTGACTTAACTACGTCAAAGTTTATATCCCAATCATCATCTCTGCTCCATCATCCATAATCAAGGATGCACTGTCATTGACAGAGAAGACTGGGGTGCCAGTAATCAGATCTGTGATGAGACTCGTGCCACTGAAGAACTGTGAGGTTGATTGATCAAACAACTGGTAAGCAGATTGGGTAGTCTTAGATATGGATAAACTTGATGAAGCTCTTAGCATAAAAAGGCTTGTGCCAAATTGCTGCACGCCATCGACACTGCAGTTTTTGACAACAACTGCTCCTCGTAGATCTATGGTAGACTTGTCACCAGCTGAAATTCCTATCTGCGCAGTATCGATGAGGATTTCGTTTAATCCGAATGATTTAAGTATTGAACTATCCATAAGTGTTAACCCAAAGCTATTCGATGAGATGATTTGTAATCTTCCATTGTTTTGAAATGTGCTTCCCGAAGTGACAACAGCGCCATCAAAAGAGTTTGTAACTTCAATAGTTGACTCGCTAGTGTTGATAATAGTACCAGCATCGGTGACTTGGACGCCTCGACTACCAGAATCTGATATTTCAATAACATTAGTGTTGTTAAGGTTACCAGTTACACTAAGACCACTTCCATCACTATTGCTTATAAGGATAGTTCCCTCGTTTATAAACGTATCTGAACTGACCCTCATGCCGGTGCTATTGTTTCTACATATGATTGTGCCACGATTGATGTCAATGCCTTGAGGGTGGCCTATTGAGATTCCTGCAAGTGTGTTTCTTTCAGATATGATCATACCTTCATTATCTAATGCTACACCACCTGCACCTATACCGTTTCCACCAGAGCCTTCTACTTCTATGAGACCATTGTTGTTAAGCCGAGTAAGGTTAAACTGATCACGTGCGTCTAGCATCATCCCGCTTTTAGCAGCATTCATCACTTGCAAAGTACCATCAATAAAGAACCTGCCAGAAAAAGAAGTGATGGCATCTCCAGCTCCTCCAGAAACGAGAAGAGTGTTATCTGTTTCTATCGTTAGTTCTGACTCGAACCCCAGATACATTGCTTTTATTTTTACAAACCCAGCATTAGCTATAGATACCCTCGCGTCTTCAGTGTTTATCACAACAGAGTCAACGGCGGTCGGTACTTGGCCAGTGCTCCACTTCGAGGCTTCTGTCCACTTTCCAGAGCCCCCATTCCAATATACTTGAGCTGATACGCTATAGCAGAAAATTAGAAAGATGAAAGTTGTTATTGTTTTTGTCATGAGACTTGATATTAATGTTCTTGTTGATTAGAAAGAGTTGCTATATCGAGCTTCATCAGAAATGAATTCGAAATAGGGACACTTCGAATAGCGGATAGCATAGCCACAAAAAACATTCTGCATATCTGATCGAAAAGTCCTAACGATATCATCAGTAGGACAGGGCAGAGTAAAGAGATGCATAGATTTTTCAAGCCTGTATTTTTTCTATCAATTAATTAATCGCAATATCAGGCTATGTCTATGACTAAAACCCCACCCCTAGAGGTGGGAGGAGCTTTACTAAGACTAATACACTAGTGTTGTCGGAGCGCATCTTGCCTCCGACTAGATTTTATTTATTTCGTAGCTAAGCGAAAAATTGCTGATTCCTGTACTTTAACTATTCAAAGTCAAGATACCTTGGAAGGTGTTTCTGAAATCACGAGGACTCAAAGCCTAAACTTCATCATTGCTGTCAAAAAAGTTAATATGAGACCATTTTCCTTTTGTTCTAATATAAATTGCCTTTCTTGATAAGAAGCACTCAATCAGGCAAAGCATGATTCAAAAGGTTCTCTTCCTTGCACTAGCCATCTCTATGGGTAGTTTATGTCGTGCAGGTTCAGTGAAGGATTCGCTTCTTACGGCATTGGAATCGACAGAGAGTATGCCTGGGAAGTTCAAGATACTTGTCGATGTTTCTACTTTACATAGCGATGCTTTCGAGCTAGATAGTGCTCTTTTTTATGCGCAGCAAGCTTTGGATATAGCACAATCCTTACAAGACCCTATACTCAGCGGGGAAGCCTACTATGCCCTGGGATATGCCTACGATCTTAATGGCAAGCTCGATGAGGCATTTGAGCAGTATGAGTTGTCCCGACTTGAGTTCATCCAGACTGACAACGATGAAAAAATCGTACAGGCCATGAATGGTAAGGGTGTCGCAGCCTTCTACGCGGGTGATTATGGTAAGGCACTAGAGTACTATCTGGAAACGCTGAGATACGCCGAGGAACGAGGCATGAAGAAAAGGCAAGCAGATCTTCTGCAGAACATAGCTAACATATATCGCCGAAATAGTGCAAGACAGCAAGAATCCTTGGACATGTATAAAAGGTCTTATGCTATCCGTAAGTCCTTGGCCGATACAACCTTTATCGCAAGAAGTGTTTATAGCATTGCCATCACCTATATGGAAATGGGAGATTTTGATAATGCCAAACTGTATTTTGACACCTCCATCTATCTCAACCAGTTACTAAAAGACACGGCAGAAATTGGAATTTCTTATAACGAATTAGGTCACGCATACTTTGAAGAGCAAGACTATGATAATGCAAAGCAACATCTGTCAAAAGCACATGATTATCTCAAGGCTAGTACAAATCAATCCCATATCTATCGCAATCTTCTTTCGCTAGGTAAGGTTGATACCGCTCAAGGCAAATATTTATCGGCGGAAGGTTATTTTAAGCAAGCATATAGCGTCGTCAGAGATACCGACTACGATGATCTGAAGTTGAGCGCTTTTGAGTTGCTTAGGGATGCACAAGGTAAAAGTGGGCAGTATAAACTTGCCTTTGAGAACTCGCTTCGCTATGAAGAAGTTTATAATCGACTCAAGAGCTCGGAGCGAGAAAAATTCGTCGAAGAACTACAGACAGAGTATGGAGTGGATCAGAAAGAAAAACAGATTGAAATACAAGAACTCAAGCTCTTGCAGGCCTCTAACCAACGAAGGACTTATATCCTCCTGATGAGTTTGCTAGGTCTTGGGGTGCTTTCGCTTGTTGGGTTTCTCTATAACAAGAACAGGACGAATAAGATTCTAAATCAACAAAAAGATCAGATACAAAAGTCATTGGATGAAAAAGAAATATTGCTGAGAGAGAT
>CAYYBR010000331.1:0-4101 GCA_964470035.1 uncultured Saprospiraceae bacterium | reverse complement strand
TAGCAGATACAGGCTACGGGAGTACGCGAGAGATGGATCAGGCGGATCTTATATTGATCAATACATGTTCGATCAGAGAAAAGGCTGAGTACAATGTCCGCCAGCGTCTTTCGATCTTCAATAAGGTAAAAAAGAACAAACCAGACCTTGTCATCGGTGTGCTTGGCTGTATGGCTGAGCGACTAAAGTCCAAGCTGTTAGATGAGGAGAAGCTAGTCGATATTGTAGTTGGGCCTGATGCTTACAGAGATCTTCCTAAGTTAGTCGCAGGGGCAGAAGATGGGGATCGTGGAGTGAATGTCCATCTGTCTCGCGAGGAGACCTATGCCGATATCTCACCACTAAGGCTGGAGAGCAATGGGATCAGCGCATTCATCTCTATCATGCGGGGATGTGATAATATGTGTTCCTTCTGTGTAGTACCATTTACACGTGGACGTGAGCGCAGTAGGTCAGCCTATACGATCATCGCCGAGGCGCAAGACCTTTTTGATCAAGGATATCGAGAGGTGACACTACTCGGACAAAATGTAGACTCATATAAATGGCAGCACCCCGAGCGTGAAGAAACAGTGACATTTGCGGAGTTACTCACCTTAGTTGCTGATGTACATCCAGATCTGCGGGTCAGGTTTTCAACTTCGCACCCTAAAGACATGACAGACGATGTCCTTCATGCGATGGCTAAGTATGATAATATCTGCAACTACATACATCTACCTGTCCAGTCAGGGAGTAGTCGGGTCTTAGAGCTTATGAATCGCACCTACGACAAGGAGTGGTATCAAGAAAGAGTTGAGAGCATCTATCGTATCATCCCAGACTGTGCGATCAGCTCAGATATCATCACGGGATTTTGTACAGAGACTGAGGAAGAACATCAGGAGACTCTTGAGATGATAAAGTGGGCGAAGTATAGCATGTCATATATGTTCTACTACTCTGAGCGACCAGGTACGCTAGCTGCGAGGAAGTATGAAGATGACATACCACTCAAGGTAAAAAAGCGTCGTCTACAGGAAATAGTGGACCTCCAGATGGAGGTGTCCTTAGCGCATAACCAACTCGATATCGGAAAGACTTTTAAGGTGCTTATAGAAGGTGATTCGAAGAAGTCTTCGGCTCACTATAAGGGACGAAATGATCAAAATAAGATGATAGTCTTTCCAAAAGATGGAGCCCTTCAACCAGGTGAATACTGTTATGTGAAAGTAGAAGAGGTCACTAGAGCGACACTGCTAGGCAAGATTGTAGAACACGATACAATATTCGCTTGATCATGAATATCCAAAGTGTAAAGCAACGATTTGGTATCATCGGCCGATCTGAAAAACTGGATCGTGCCCTGAGTAAGGCTATCCGAGTGTCTAGTACTGATCTCACTGTGTTGATACAGGGAGAAAGTGGCGTAGGAAAAGAGGTGATCTCAAAGATCATCCATCAGCTCAGTCCAAGAAAGCACAATACATTTATCGCGATCAATACAGGAGCCTTGCCAGAGGGGACGATCAACTCTGAGCTTTTCGGTCACGATAAGGGAGCCTTTACAGGTGCTACGAGTGATCGCAAAGGATATTTTGAGACGGCCAGTGGTGGCACCATCTTTTTGGATGAGATAGGAGAGATGCCGCTGGATACGCAGGCTTACTTGTTACGTGTTCTTGAGACTGGTGAGTTTATAAGAGTAGGCTCGTCTGTAGTACAAAAGACGGACGTGAGAGTGATAGCGGCGACTAATGTCGACTTGCTTCAAAGGGTTCGTCAGGGCAAGTTCAGAGAAGATCTCTACTACAGACTCAATACAGTGCCCATCACCGTACCTTCTCTTAAAGAGAGGAGAGAAGATATCTACATGCTTTTTAGAAAGTTCACGTTGGATATCGCTGAAAAGTATAGAAATGATCCAGTTACCTTAGATAGTGAAGCAAAGGAGATGCTCAATAACTATGCTTGGCCTGGCAATATCCGCGAGCTGCGCAATGTAGCAGAACAACTTTCTATCCTCTCGGAAGAGCGCTTGGTAACTCGCCAAAGACTGATCGAAGTGTTACCAACTATCTCTCAGCGACATCTACCTCAGGTTGCTAAAGTTGAAAAGGAAGATCTCGCTGAACGAGAGATACTCTATAAGGTGCTCTTCGATATGAAAAATGATTTAAATGACCTCAAGTCGCTCATATTCGAACTGATCCGAAATAATGATCTGGATGTCTCTGATATACAGTCTCTGAAGCAATTAAGCATCGGAGAAGTAGGACGTAGATCAGATACATACATACCAGCAGAGCGGCCTTTTGAAAGTGTATTATCGACTAGCGTAAATCAGGATAATCCCTATATCGAAGAGACGGTGGGTGCTCGACCAGTGCTGGTTACAGATGATGCTTATGCTGAGAGTGAGATAGTAGAGGATAATCTATCCTTAGAGAGCATGGAGAAAAGTATGATCTCAAAAGCACTTAAGAAATATGGAGGAAGACGAAAGGAGGCTGCTTTAGAGTTAGGTATATCAGAAAGAACGCTGTATCGAAAAATCAAGAATTATGAAATGTAGAAGCTTGCTCTTGCTGGCAAGTATGATGGTTATCCTTCAGGGCTGCTATAGTCTCAAGGGGATATCTATATCTCCTACTATTCAATCCTTTTACGTCGAGCAGTTTCAAAATAGTGTGGTCAATGCTCCACCCGATATCGCCCAGAGATTTAGTGATGAGCTAAAAGATCGAATCACCCGTAATACCAGACTGGACTATGACGAATCCACACCGGATATCGAGCTTTCTGGTGTTGTGAGTTCTTTTAACGTACAGTCGGTAGCTCCAGAGAGAAATAACTCGCAAGATGGTAATCCAGAATTTGGCTCTGCGCTTAATCGACTAAATATAGGTGTAGAAGTACAATACATTAATAATCAAGATGAAGAAGACAACTGGACCCAAGTCTTTTCCTTTTTTGAAGACTTTGATAACCAGACAGTGTTGAATGATGTGCAAGACCAATTGATTGATAATATCTTTGAACAGATAACTACTGATATCTTTAACAGGTGCTTTACTAACTGGTAACCGATGCCTAGACGCAAGCTGATAGACTATCTCAATAATCCGATGTTACTCAAAGACATCAGCATGGAGGAGATGAAGGCATGGGCTGATGAAGCTCCATATGCGGGCTTGATCCAAAAACTGCTAGCACAAAAACTCATAATAGAGAAGGCGGGACAGAAGGAGATTGATGCAGCTAAAGCAATGAGCATCCTGTCAAACGCGAATCCAAAATTCGCGCTTAGGTCGATCGAAGATTTCAAAAGAATGATTCTAGAAGATACTACTGAAGATACTACAGAAGATGTCTCAGATGATGCGGCTGATATTACTTCGCCGATGATAACAACTCATTCTGTGAGCGATCAAGTTGAGGCTTCTGCAGATTCTGATCTAGGTTTGGCTAAGGAGAGTCAGAAAGAACAGGATGAGGAAGTTGATGCTCACAAAGAGGAGAGCTATGAACAGGAGGACGACACTATGGATATAGAACCAGATACTTCATCGCATGATCAAGAAGATCGCGGCCAGAATCATGACAAGGATGATGATAAAACTATGTTCACCTCGTGGCTTTCCACCCTCAGTTCTATTCATATAGAAGACAAGGAATATGATGTCAATATCGAGTTAGACGACGAAGCTCCAATCTCAGATACCTTGGCACAACTCCTAGTTAATCAGGGCCATAATGAGGAAGCAATAGAGATGTACGAGAAGCTAATATTGAAATATCCCCAAAAAAGTTCTTTCTTTGCCGCTCAAATCGAAAAGGTAGAAGCTTTATGATCACTTTCCTAACTGTTGCTATTGCCCTCGTCTGTGTATTGCTCATAGTCGTTGTCTTGATACAAAATCCTAAAGGAGGAGGACTTGATTCTACCTTCGGAGGTGGTGGTGCAAGTCAAATGTTTGGCGCAGCCAAGTCTACAGACCTTATAGAAAAGATCACTTGGGGGTTAGCGATAACTCTCTTTGTACTTTGTATCATCACCGCAGTCATCGTTAAAAATTCTGCAGTTCTTGGTGGTAGCATTGTACCGCTAGACTCTCTTCC
>CAYYBR010000330.1:0-4104 GCA_964470035.1 uncultured Saprospiraceae bacterium | reverse complement strand
TGATATCCATGCAACTCAAGGTCAAGTTCGCTGGCACAGTTAATACTGGTGCTTGAGTATCTGGTACTATTGTGATCGTAGCTGTTGCTGTACTTGTATTATCACAGTGATCTACTGCAGTCCATATGATCGTCGTTACACTCGCTGTACATACATCCAATCCTTCGGCTCCATCTACTGTGATTACTGGATCATTATCACAATTGTCTGTGGCTGTAGCCCCATCTAAAAACTCTGCTATCAACGCACTCGCATCGGCCGTCTCACTGATATCCATGCAACTCAAGGTCAAGTTCGCTGGCACAGTTAATACTGGAGGAATTACATCTCCTTCTATAATAAGATTAGCATTTACGGAAGTGGTATTACCACAGATATCAGTGGCAGTCCACATAATGTTAGTAGTCCCCGGTGCACACAAATTCAGGTTGAAGGAAGTGAAATTGTTAGTCACTTCTATATTGTCGTCACATAGATCTGTAGCAGTGACGCTAGCTAACCATGAACTTATAGAAGTCGCGGTAGTCTCTGCATCTGTACATGGCAATGTCAGATTAGCTGGTGGGCTCATCATCGGTGGAGTATTATCAATGATTGAAACCATAGCTGTAGTAACTGATGAATTACCACAATCATCCATAGCTGTAAATGTGACCGTCTGTGAAACTTGATTGCCCGAGCAAAAGTCTAATGACTGGAATGGAACGAAGTCATTAGTAACTACGACTTCTCCACAACCATCAGTGCCAGAAGCAGTATTCAACCAAGCATCGATAGATGCTTCTATGTTGGACGCACTACAATCCAGTGTTAGATTACTGGACGGACCATCGATAGTCGGTGGTGTAGTATCAACTACAGTGTATGAAGCAAAGCAAGTGGAAGTATTACCTGCATCATCAGTCGCTGTAAAGCGATATAACTGTGTGGATGTATTTCCACAAGCGTCGGTTGTAGATACTAATTCTGTTGAAATGCTTACATCACCACAGTTGTCAGTCGCACTCGCACCACTTAGGAAATCAGCTAAATCTTCATCAACTGGGCATTCTTCTAGATTAATATCTACATCATCGAACGCCACTGTATTATCCGGCAATGCGCCTCCACCACCAAGGGTGGCATTATTCTGTTCGTCATAGAGATAGAATCGGATACAGTATCTCGTCCCTGGATCTAAGTCGAAGTTGACGGTCTCAGTGTAGGAAACAAAGGTGATACCCGGACTAGGCGAAGATATCTGAGCGTCCATAAACAGAGTTGAAGACGTCATGAATCCATCGGTACTGATCGCTGCTGTCACCTGAAAATTTCCGGCTGAAGTTCCGTTTGATCCATCTCCGAAAATCCCTTCCTGTATAGTTGTTATGGTCGTCTTATCATTCGTCGTAAAACATAGCTGTGCATAATCTCCATCGGCGATGGCATCCGCGGCATTACTTGTCTGCACATCTGTGAGGATATGCTCGAATGTGGAACCATTAGGGATCATAGCTGGATTTCCATTATTGTCTAGTAGCTGTACTCCCGGGCCGAATGAGATATCTTCTACAGAACCTATCAGGCCATTGGAGAAATTATCTCCAGCATAGCTTGTGCCTGTAAAGTCAGGTCCATTATGATTCCATACTAATCTACCTGTTGTTGGATCAGCTATGACAGGTGGTGGGCCACATTCGATGATGACATCTTCTGGACACACTATAACTGGTGCTTCTTGGTCTACTGTCACCACTTGTGTAAATACATTAGAACAACCACCAGTACTATTGAGCGTATAGGTGATCGAAAAGTCTCCTGGACCTGTAGGTGTGAAAGTCCCCGTGCCATCTCCGTTATCGACTACACCAACACCCTCAAAAGTACCCCCTGATTCTGTAGCAGTAAGCGTAATAACATCTCCAGGACAGATATCAGTTGGCACTGAAAAAGATGCATCGATGCTGCTATCATTCACGATGATTATTGTCTCACAGAAGACGCGGACACAACTTCCTGCTTCAGCAGTTGCACACGATGGATAATTCAGAGTCTCAGTGACACACACCTCAAAAGTGCCAGTCGCATTTATCGTGATCTGACCTGAAGAGGAGTTAATTACATTGGCAGAGGCTGGAGTGATAGCCCAAGAAGATGAGACATCTGGACTCGCCGCATAAGTGGGAGAAAGAACAACTGATCCAGCCATACCATCCCAACATACTTCATCGGTAAGATCAAAATCTGGATCTGGCACTTCACCTCCAACATTATTGAGGAATGCCACCTCGCTTACAGAGTTACCACATGCATCGGTAACTGTATATGTATATTCTTGACTGAAATCACCTGCACATCCAACTATGAGATCACCCGTTGCTTCAAAAGTTGTGGTTACTGCAGCATCGCAGTTTTCCCAATGTTCAGCGCCACCCAAGTTATCTATCCAGTCAGAGATAGCACTTGCTGCACTGGCCTCTGAACAATCGACTGTTAGATCGCTTGGCGATGTCCTGATAATTGGCTTGACATCATCTACAATCCTATATTCTATCTGACACGTCACGGTTTCTTCGCCTATAGGGTCCATACCCATATCAGTAATGGTATACACGCGAGTAATCACTAATGTATCACCTATACATCCGCTCCCACCGTTATCAGTATCTGTGCTGGTTATCTCTAGCGGACCGCACATATTATCTACGGCACTGAATCCATCTATGGCTTCGAAGGAAGATAAATCAGTTGCAGGTGATGGGAGATCCTCTAAGCATTCGAGTTGACCTTGGTTAGGATTAGGACAGGTTATAGATAAGAAGCAATCAGGAGCACTTACGACTGCCGTATCCATATCCATAACCTGGATACCGAACGAGTCTTTCCCCATAACATTCGCTTCATTGATGATCGGATCTGGACCGTTCATGCCTGTCACTTCTACAACCATTTCGATGGTGATAGTTTGTCCAGGATCAAGACATCCTTCCATGCCATTGAAGATAGAATCGATAACACCTCCATTATATCCTGGCACAACTGTCGGCACATCTGTAGCATCAGTAAGGTTAACAATCGCAGGTGGAGTTGTAATTCCTACGAAGTTGGCTCCAAGCTGCTCAACTAGATCATCTTCCAATAAGATCATATTGAGCTTTTGATTACCTGGGTTAGTGATGACTAACTCGAAAGTAGCATCAAAGTTACCATCAACACCGCTAGCTGCAGGGATGAGTCCTGTAAGAGTCTTTTCTAAATCGATAAGAGGTATAGATAAAAATGCTGGGTCTGCATCATCCTCATCTGTTGTCGCGTCACCGCCGCCGATAGCTCCAGTACCATCTCCGTTGTTACTATCATCTGCACTGCTCCCTGGATCGCCGCCGGCATCATTACTAGGATCATTGTCAGCTTGGCTGTCAATGTCATCATTAGTAATGTCATCGCCCTCTTCATCTTCAAAGTAACCTATCTCCGCAATATTCACATATTGGTCAGGAGCAGCCATGACTAACTCCAAATCAACGGTGGTAATGGCAGATTGGCCAGGAGCTATAGGTCCTGGTATGGTATCCATAGCTGTAGATCCCATCAGCATCCAATTAGGCTCATTGGCAGGCACCCAGATAAATCCAGCAGGGATGTAATCATTCACTTTGACATTTTGTATAGTCTCTCCTCCTTGGTTACTAACTTCTATCTCAAAGGTGATGATGTCTCCATAATTGTACGGAGGTGGAGTAACGATGCGCTTAACAAGTGCGGCATCTACCACTCTGACTAAAGCTGGATCTTCATCATCTTCATCGGTATTTGGATTTGTTCCGTTGATAGGTCCTGTGCCATCTCCGTTCAAACTATTGTCCGAACCCGAGTTCACGAGTCCGCCAGGATCATTGTCTGGGTCTGCGTCTGGGGTACTATCAATATCTTCCATAGATCGATCTACACCAAGTGTATCTTCCATAGAGAATATTTCAGCTTTATTTAGCCATGCATCTGGACCAGATGCCATCAGCAACTCTACATCTAACGGTATGATGACGTTATCTCCAGGTAGTAGCGTATCCGTGATAAAATACATCAAGGTATCTACAGCAGATTCAATCCATCCACCATTAATAC